>CASFRL010000123.1 GCA_949297285.1 uncultured Bacteroidales bacterium | reverse complement strand
ATATTCAAAATTTGACGATAAATGATGTGACATTGATTACCGATGCTGAAGTTGGAAAAGATGAAATATTGGTAGAAGTTCCGGAGGCAATAGATAAATACCCTGAGAATAGGATGTTCGGTTCTATTTTGCCGGCTTCGGGTTTTTATATCCGGCATGTTGATGGCATTACTTTTTCTAATGTGAAGATGATTACTTTGAATAAAGATGAACGTCCGATGTTTTATCTTGATGATGTTAAAAATTTTGTCCAATCGGGATGTACATTAAATGGGGGTAACCCTACATTAAAAGAAAAATGAGAAAGGAAATTCTTTATTCTGAGGTTTCTCAAAATGAGAGAATCGGGTGTGAAGAATTTCTGTTGGAGAAAGAGAAAAGATATTAAAATTTAATTTATTAAGTATTATGAAAGTTGCAAGAATATTTAATGGTTTCAAATATGTGATGGTATCTTGTATTTCTTGTATCGGGATATCATCCAATGCGTGGGCTGCCGATTTTTCTGCTGGTACAGGGACAGCCGATGATCCATATGTGGTGAATACAGCCGATGAATTGAGCGGGATAAAAGATAATCTCAGCGCTCATTATAAGTTAGGTGCAGATATTGATTTGTCTGCTTGGATAACAGCAAATGCTCCGGAAACTGGATGGTCGCCGATAGGGACAGAAAGCTCTCCATTTATTGGTACTTTTAATGGAGACGGGCATGTTATCGAAAATATATGGATAGAAGCTGAAACTTCGAATGTCGGTTTATTTGGAGTCATTGGAGGTGATGTAACAATACAAAAACTGGGGGTTATAGTTGCTGATGGTAAAAAAATATCAGGGAATAGCAATGTCGGTATTTTGGTTGGTCTGTCTACCGCGGTTGGAGGGGCTAAACAAACTTTAATACAGGAAGTGTATGTTTCAGGAAATGTCGAGTCTAAAGGAACTCTTGTTGGAGGTATTATCGGGCGGAATAATAATCAACATATAACTATTGTCGATTCATATGCTAAGGGTAATGTATATGCTACAGGCGATGGGGTAGGTGGTATTATCGGTAGTTCGTATGGCGGATGTACGGTCTCTGTTGATAAATGTTATGCTTTGAATAATATAACCGTTGATGGCGGAGGATCGACCGGAGGTATAATGGGAACAGTGAGTGCTCCCGATGCTTCGGTGTCACAAATGAATGCGACAATATCCAATTGTGTAGCAATTAATAAAAAGTTATCGGTGAGAGATGAAACCCCTAATCGCATATTTACTTGGGCAAAACAAGAAAAAATAACGTTAATCAACAATTTTGCGTTTTCGGGCTGTCTCATTAATGATGCTCCTTTCTCAAGTACTGATGCTAATGGAAAGAATGGTCAGGATAAAAGTGCCGAAGAGTTGGCTGAGCAGACTACTTATGCCGGTTGGGATTTTGAAACTGTTTGGGCTATGGGAAATGAGTCGTTTCAATTGCCGGTTTTAAAGAATATTTCGTTAAGCAAACAGCCTATAGATGAATATAATTTGGGCGTAGAGTCGGATAATCCGTTTGTAGATCTTGTCCCTAAAGGAGGAGAACTGAATGTCGTGGAATCTTGTGGCGTTTCTAATAATGGCCGTGATGATGTTACTGATTTGTTGCAGCAAGCTATTGATGCATGTTCTATGAAACAGGCGACGGTTGTAGTCCCCAGTGGACGATATGCGATTCGACCTATTTTTCTACGTTCAAATATGACTTTGAAACTTGAAGAGGGGGCTCAATTAATAGGCAGTCGTAATATTGAGGATTATCGTGCTGCATTTCCTAATGCCGGAGCAATAGAAACCAGTGCTTTGGTTTTTGGTAAAGGAATAGAAAATGTGAAGATAATAGGTAAGGGTATTATAAACGGCCGGGGGGATGCACCTGACTTTGACTTTGGAAACGGGAACGGGGATCGTCCCAAAGTACTTCATCTTGTAGAATGTAAAAATGTTGAGATCGAAGATATTACATTACAGAATTCTGCATTTTGGACGGCTCATTTCCTTTTGTGTGACGGGGTGCATATAAATGGTGTGAAGATATATAGTCATACCAATTGGAATAATGACGGTATAGACATCGATTCTAAAAATGTAATAGTTGAAAATTGTGATATAGATTGTGACGATGATGGTATTTGTATGAAAAGTGACCGCGGAATCTTGGTAGAAAATGTGATGGTGAGAAATTGTACTATCCGTACCAATTGCAATGCTATTAAGTTGGGAACAGCCGGGAAAACCGGATTTAAAAATATTACTTATACCGATTGTATTATAGAAAAAGCCAGTGAAGATAATTTCCGTAAACATTATGAGAATAATAAACTTTCTTTCTGTGGAATCACGCTTCAGGGACCGTCGGTAATATCTGGTATTGCATTGGAATCGGTTGATGGTGGAATATTGGATAGTGTAAAAATCTCGAATATACAAATGAAAGATGTACATAATGCTATTTTTATCCGTTTAGGAAAGCGTGAAAGAGCAGCTCAAATGAGTCAGTTGAAAAATGTAGAGATTTCTAATGTTACGGCAACATGTGTAAGTAAATTGGCTAGTTCTATTGTCGGAGTGCCTCAAGGAATTATCGATAGCGTTTGGATTAAAGATGTAGAAATTACTTTGCCGGGTGGCGGTACGATAAACGATGCAAATGCCAATGTTTCTGAATATATAGATGCATATCCTGAATCAAATATGTTTGGTACACCATTACCTGCCTATGGCTTTTATGTTCGTCATGCCAGCAATATAAAATTTGAGAATGTAAAGTTCAATTTGCTTGGAGACGATGCCCGTCCTGATTATGTATTTGATGATGTAACGAAACATGAAATTATCACAGGCATTGATTGTGTAGAAGATGAAGATATAATTATTTCTTCAAGAGGACAGCGATTAAATATTCGTTCTTTTATCGAAGGTGATATCATAGTTGATATATTTGATATGTCTGGAAGAAGTGTTTACCACACTGGAAAACGGAATGTCGGAAGTTTGGATATTGATGTTCCCATGGCAGGAATATATTTGGTTTCCATAAAAACTGAAATTGGGAATATTGTACGCAAAGTAGTGTGTATGTAAGTATAGATAGTTTTTATTAGAAAATGGAAGCCGGTCTATTGAAAATCGGTTTCCATCCCTTTCTCTCATTTTGTTTCTGTTCTATTCATAAAAAAATATTATAGAAAGTGTAGGTAATTATATCTGGTAATTATCCCTTATCGAATTAAGGATTTTTAGTGAAGATAAATTACAGACAGGAAGAGAGAAAAGGGATTTTATTAAATTAATTACGAATTTATGCAAATAACGATTAACCGATTAAGGCAAGAAGTATTAGATATATTGACGGGTAATATTCTTCCATATTGGATAAAGAAAATGCCGGATCATTATAACGGAGGATTCTACGGACAGATTGACGGTAAAGACACATTAATACCACAATCGGAAAAAGGTGCAATTTTGAATGCTCGTATTTTATGGACATTTTCGTCTGCTTATCGGTTGCTCAAAGATCCTATATATTTAAAAACTGCAACTCGGGCAAAGGATGAAATTATAAACCACTTTTACGATAAAAAATATGGTGGGGTGTTTTGGAGTTTAGATGCGAAAGGGACTCCGTTGAATACTAAAAAACAGATATATGCGATAAGCTTTGCCATATATGGTTTAAGTGAATATTATCGTGCTACCGGAGATATTGATGCGTTGAAGTATGCAATTCATCTGTTTCATGATATCGAAACTCATAGTTTTGATAAAGTACACAATGGATATTTTGAGGCTTTTACCTGTGAATGGAAAGAAATTTCCGATATGCGTCTAAGTAAAAAAGATGAGAATGAATGTAAAAGTATGAATACTCATTTACATATTTTAGAAGCATATACAAACTTGTATCGTGTATGGAAAGACAATTATCTAAAACAGCAACTTCAGAATCTCATAAATTTGTTTATAGATAAGATTCTTGATAAAAATACAAATCATTTGCAATTGTTTTTTAATGACAATTGGCAGAGTAGGTGCAATATAATTTCCTATGGGCATGAAATAGAGACCTCGTGGTTGATACACAAAGCCGCTTTTGTTATGGATGATCGACAGTTAATTTCTAAAATCGAACCGTATATTATTAAAATTGCGGATGCTGCTACGGAAGGATTTTTTCCGGAAGGTGGAATGATTTATGAGTTGCGTCAATCGAATTCTTTGATTAATGCTGACCGCTATTGGTGGGTTCAAGCTGAGACTATAATTGGATATCTTAATCTTTATCAGCATTTTAATGATAAAAAGTCTTTGGCCCGCGCTTTGCAATGTTGGGATTTTATACGAAATAACTTGATCGATTATAAAAATGGAGAATGGTATTGGAGCATTTATGCTAATGGAACTATAAATACCGTTGATGATAAGGCTGGATTTTGGAAATGTCCATATCATAATTCTCGTATGTGTATGGAAATTATAGAACGTTTTCCATCGTGATCGAGTATTGGAGATGTAGAGATAAGTATATAAAAATGCCAAGAACTGAAATTGAAATTTTTCGATTCTTGGCATTTTCTTTATTTTAAAATATCTCTTTATCTGAATATTTCGGTAAGTTGCCGTATTTCGGCATAAGGAGGTCTCTTGTTGTAGAGAATATTATATACAGTGTCCAGTATAGGCATTTCGACTTTATATTTTTCGTTAACCTCTTTCATGCATTTGGTCCCGTAATACCCTTCGGCAACCATTTCCATTTCGATTTGAGCGGTTTTTACGGAATAACCTTTTCCGATCATTGTCCCGAATGTGTGATTCCGACTGAATCGGGAGTAAGCTGTTACCAGTAGGTCGCCCAAATAAGCCGATTCGCAGATTTTTCTGTTCATCGGATTTACGGCGTTGACAAAACGACTCAATTCCTGGATGGCATTTGAAACCAATACGGCTTGAAAGTTATCGCCATATTTCAATCCGTAGCAAATTCCGGCGGCAATGGCGTAGACATTTTTCAGTACGGCTCCGTATTCTATTCCTTCGACATCTTCCGATATACTCGTATTTAGGAAACTTCCGCTTAGTGCATCGGCAATGGCTTTTGCCCGTTCTTTGTCAGAACATCCGATGGTCAGATAGGAGAGTCGTTCCAAAGCGATCTCTTCGGCATGACACGGTCCTCCGATTACCGCCAGATTTTCGGCAGGGACATTATATGTTTTTTTCAGATAGTCCGTTATAATCATGTTTTCACCGGGAACAATTCCTTTGATTGCAGAGACGATGAATTTATTATCTAACGGAGTTTTCAGTTTCTTTAAATGTTGTTTCAGATAGGGCGATGGCGTCACAAAGATCAGTGTGTCTGAGTTCTTGATCGTTGTGTTGAGATTGTTGCTGAATTGGATACGGTCTATATCGAACTTTACGCTCGACAGGTAGGCCGGATTGTGTCCCAATCGCTTAAAGTCATCGATACGGTCTTTCCTCCTCATATACCAATTGATAGAATCGGTATTGTTGAGGATTAGTTTTGCGATGGCTGTTGCCCATGTACCACCTCCTATGACGGCTATTTTTCCCGGTAGATTCATTGATTTGCTTTTTTATTTCGCTGCTTCTATCCAAGCTTTTACGTCGTCGATCGAGGGATTGTTCAGCTCGAGTTTATATTTCTTGTTGATGCCGCAGATATCTTGATGCAGTTTGTTCGGATTGGCTTCTTTCAAGGCTGCTACGGTCAGATATCCGGTTTTCTGTATTGGTGCTACCCATTCTTCCGGAATTCCGATTTCGGTATATTTGCTTTCTGCATCTTTTTTCTGTGTTTTTTCGGGTCGCATTTGCGGGAACAACAGCACTTCCTGTATTGTCGATTGTCCGGTCATGAGCATTACCAGACGGTCCATCCCGATTCCCATACCCGATGTCGGTGGCATTCCGTATTCGAGTGCCCGGATAAAGTCCTGGTCTATAAACATGGCTTCGTCATCTCCTTTTTCAGAGAGCCGTAATTGCTCTTCGAAACGGAATCGTTGATCTATCGGGTCGTTTAGCTCTGAATAGGCATTGCACAACTCTTTCCCGTTTACCATTAATTCGAAACGTTCTGTCAACTCGGGATTATTGCGGTGTCTTTTGCAAAGAGGAGACATTTCGATCGGATAATCGGTAATGAAAGTAGGTTGGATATAGTTCCCTTCACATTTTTCTCCGAATATTTCGTCGATGAGTTTCCCTTTGCCCATTGTTTCGTCTGTTTCGACTCCGATTTTTTTGCAGACTTCGCGCAGTTGGTCTTCATCCATTCCGGTAATATCGATGCCGGTAAATTCTTTGATGGCATCGATCATTGTTACCCGTTTGAAAGGCGCTTTAAAACTGATGATGTTGTCGCCGACTTTTACTTCGGTTGTTCCGTTCACGTCTAAACAGATTTTTTCAAGCATCTGTTCTGTGAAATTCATCATCCATTGGTAATCTTTGTATGAGACATATATCTCCATACAGGTGAATTCCGGATTGTGGGTACGGTCCATCCCTTCATTACGGAAGTTCTTGGAAAATTCGTACACTCCTTCAAATCCTCCGACAATGAGCCGTTTTAAGTATAATTCATCGGCAATACGCAGGTATAACGGGATGTCGAGCGCATTGTGATGGGTAATGAACGGACGGGCGGATGCTCCTCCCGGGATTGATTGCAAAATGGGAGTTTCTACTTCCAGATATCCTTGCGCATTGAAGTATTCGCGCATGGAATTGTATATTTTGTTACGTTTGATGAAAATATCTTTTACGCCTTCGTTTACGACAAGATCGACATATCGTTGACGATAACGGAGTTCAGGATCTTCGAATGCGTCGTATGCTACGCCGTCTTTCATTTTGACAATTGGCAATGGACGCAACGATTTGGATAAAACCGTGAGCTCTTGAGCGTGAACGGTTATTTCTCCCATTTGTGTGCGGAAAACAAAACCTTTGATGCCGATAAAGTCTCCGATATCGAGAAGTTTTTTGAATACGGTATTGTATAGCTCTTTGTCTTCTCCCGGACAAAGATCGTCTCGAGAGATGTAAACCTGTATGCGTCCGGTCGAATCTTTCAATTCTATAAATGACGCTTTCCCCATGATACGGCGGCTCATGATACGTCCGGCAACAGATACTTGTCGGGGTTCGTCTTCGTCTTTGAATGAAGATTTTATTTCGTTTGTATAGGCATTTACTTTATATTCTGCGGCGGGGTAGGGGTCTATTCCCATTTTCCGCAGTTCTTCAAGACTTCCTCGTCTTATGATTTCTTGTTCGCTTAAATCAAGTAAGTTCATGTGTCGTAAATTTATCGTTTCATTACCGTTAACGCATATCAAAGGATCTGTATCCAAAATATATCTCCTTCCCGATATCCGTCTCTTGTTGTAAATCGCACGGATTTTGCAAAATTACAAAACTTTACGCGAATAGGCGTATGTTTATGCCTAATTTATTGTAAAAGGGTGAATCTTCTTGCAGGATAGGAGATGCCGATTCTCTTTGTCGGCGTTTATGGATTCTCTTTGTATTTCCGTTCATACTCTTTTAGCATACGGCTTACATTGAAATAGAATCCTTCTGTTTTGTCGGGATTTTCGCCTATTTCAATGAAATCGTAAAAGGGCTCTACAAATATATATTTGTCGGCATTGTATCCGATACTGTTGATGACATCGTATTCGTGTGTCGAATTGATTACATACCATGCTGTTTCGGGTGATTTGCCGTCTCCCGTAGAGCGGATGGTTTCGAGTAGCTGTCGCACTTTGGTAGTCCATATTTGGGCATTAATCGTATCGCCTTTGACTTTGTAGGCGTAGGCCAATAGGTGCATCTGTCTTAGGTCGAAGGGGAAGTTGTCCAGTAATTGTTTGGCGTAGTTGATAATCGTGTCGCATTGTTCGATTGTGTGTGTAGGCTGGGAGTAGAGTTGCATGATTGCTTCGGGATGTTTTTTTACCAGATAGGGATTATAGCCCTCTTGGAAACTGTATCCCAAGTACAAGTGCGTTAGTTCATTGGCTGTAAATGTTGTATCGTTGTTTAAAAAACGTTTTATCAGACTGGGGTAGTAGAGATGAGAGTTATAGTTGCGTATGTTTTTGTAAATTTCTTTCAGGTCTGGTACTTTAAAGTCTTTCTCTTCGGCTTTCAATGCCGGTATGAATAAAAGTATGGAAATGAGTAGTATGATGAATCTATTTTTCATGTCGATCGAGTTTGCTATCACAACAAAGGTAAGAAAAAATCTTTCTTCGATCAGAAAATAGGTCTATTGAGATGATATATTTTTATCTTTTTTAGGGCATGTGGTTTTTGTTAGCATTTTTTTTGAGAGTGAAATTTGTTCACTTGGCCGAATCGGGAAAAGGGAGAGATCCCCGACATGGCCGAATGTCGGGAATTCGGTTTTTATATTGTCAGTTTCCTGAAATGTGAATCGTCGGTTGTGGTTATATCTGGTGTTTCAGTTCATCTATCAACCCGTTGCAGGCGTCTTCCAGAATATCCAGGACAAGCTCGAATCCGTCGCTGCCCGAGTAATAGGGATCGGGAATGTGGTCGTACGGTAGTTTCTGACAAAAATCGGTAGTCCGCCGTATTTTGAGTAAAGCGTCGGGGTCTGGAGCCAATTGTTGCAGGTTTCGAATGTTCGTATCGTCCATGCCGAGTATCAGATCGAATTTTTCAAAATCGTCATATTCGATTTGCCTTGAGCGGTGGGTCAGTTTGTATTCACGACGGGCGGCATGAGCACGCATCCGACTGTCGGGCAATTCTCCGGCATGTCCTCCGTATGTCCCGGCAGAATCGACTTCGATGTATTGGTCCATTTTTGCTTCTTGCAGCATTTTCTTTAATATCCCTTCAGCTGCCGGGGATCGGCAGATATTTCCGAGGCAAACAAAGAGTATTTTATATTTCTTTTCCATGATTGATGTTTGCATTAAAAGCGACACGCATACGGGATCTCCGCATGCGTGTCGTGTAAAAGTCTATTGTAGTCGGGCGCACTAACACCCCGAACAAGTCTGACCAATTAGTTCTTGGGTTCTACAGATATGTAAGAACGATTGTCTTTTTTTCTGTGGAAAACTACTACTCCGTCTACTAATGCAAACAGTGTGTGGTCTTTACCCATGCCTACATTTTCACCGGGATGGTGAACTGTTCCTCTTTGGCGTACGATAATATTTCCTGCTTTTGCAACTTGTCCGCCAAATACTTTAACACCCAGTCGCTTACTTTCCGATTCACGACCGTTCTTCGAACTACCGACACCTTTCTTGTGAGCCATTTTTCTTAGAATTTAATAAGTTAAGCAACAATTTCTTTAATTAACACTTGAGTAAAGCATTGACGGTGTCCGTTGCGTTTGCGATATCCTTTTCTTCTTTTTTTCTTGAAAACGATTATGCGTTCGCCTTTCACGTGAGAAAGAACTTCGCATACAACTTTTACGCCCTCTACGGTAGGGGCACCAACTTTTACCGTTCCGTCGTTGTCGAGTAACAATACTTTGTCGAATTCGACAGAAGCACCTTGTTCGGCAGCCAGACGATGAACATACAATTTCTTGCCTGCTTCGGCTTTGAATTGCTGTCCTTGAATGTCAACAATTGCGTACATCTGATATAATTTAATTTATACAGGTTACCTCCAGTGGGTGGATAATTTTTTATTATCTCTTATTTATACCCAGCACGGAATGAGGGCACAAAATTAATGCTTTGTTTTTGCTTCTCCAAATCTTTTTGTCTAAAATTCGATAATGCAGTAATTTATTTGCTTGCAAGCCGATAACGGTGATCGGTCGGAGGTGCGGATTTTTTAGGAAAGGGTTGTGGCTATAAGAGATAGAATCGATATATAAACGACGTGAGGAAAAGCGAAGTTTTCTCGAATATTGAGTTTCGCTTTTCCTCACGTTATTTTATATTATGAGCAATTAAAGTTTTGCTTTTATGGCTTTTGTTTCTGCTTCGTATCCCGGTTTTTCGAGAAGGGCGAACATGTTTTTCTTATAAGCCTCTACCCCGGGTTGGTCGAATGGATTTACCCCTAACATATACCCACTGATACCACAGGCTTTTTCGAAGAAATAGATCAATTGTCCCAAATAGTATTCGGTGATTGCCGGAATTTCTATTTTCAAGTTGGGAACGCCTCCGTCGACATGAGCGATTTGTGTACCGAGTTCAGCCATCTTGTTTACTTCGTCAACCCGTTTTCCGGCAAGGTAATTCAATCCGTCCAGATTCTCTTCATCGGTAGGTATTTCCACTTTGTATTTCATCTCTTTTACCGAAAGTACGGTTTCGAAGATAGAACGTTCACCGTCTTGTATCCATTGTCCCAGAGAGTGCAGGTCGGTGGTAAAATCTACCGAAGCCGGGAATATTCCCAGATGATCTTTTCCTTCGCTTTCGCCGTATAACTGTTTCCACCATTCTGCGAAGAAGTGGAGTTTCGGGTTGAAGTTGACGAGTATTTCTATTTTCTTTCCGGCATTGTACAGCAGATTGCGGGTTGCTGCATAAACGGCTGCCGGGTTTTCCATGAAAGGAACATTCTCGTTGCATTTATTCTCCATGGCAACAGCACCTCCCACCAATTGGCGGATATCATATCCGGCTACGGCAATCGGCAGCAAGCCTACGGGTGTGAGTACAGAAAAACGACCGCCTACATTATCCGGAATAACAAATGTTTTGTACCCTTCTTTATCGGCCAACTTCCGTAAAGCGCCTTTGGCGGCATCTGTTATGGCAATGATACGGTTTTTAGCTTCGTTTTTGCCCACTTGGTCTTCCAGTTGTTTTTTCAACAAGCGGAAAGCCAATGCCGGTTCGGTCGTTGTACCGGATTTTGAGATATTGATCAATCCGAACTGACGATTTTGCAAGATGTGTTGTAATTCGTATAAATAGTCTTCTCCAATATTTTGTCCGGCAAACAAAACCAATGGCGCATTTTGTTTGGATTGCATCTGGATGAACGTATTCGATAATGCTTCGAGTACGGCTTTCGCTCCCAGATAACTTCCTCCGATACCGATTGCAACGACGATTTCACATCTGTCTTTTAGTTGTTTTGCTGCGGCTTCGATATCCGAAAATTCGGCTTCGCTGATCGAGGAAGGCAGGTGCAGCCATCCGAGAAAATCATTCCCTTTACCATTTCCTTTATGTAATGTTTTTATTGCATCTTCTGCTTTTGAAGCAACAGAAAGAAGTTGTTCTTTTGCTCCTTTTCCAAGAGCTTTTTCGATGTTTAAGCTAATACTTTCCATACGGGATAACAAGAATTAATTAATTATTTTCAAATGTATGAATTATAATCGAAATAAAATAATCTAAAAGCTAAAATTCTCTATTTATATAATTTTAGAGATGTTATATGTGCTATCTTTGCTCAATAAGGTAAACAAATAATCGAAGTCTTTGGTTTTTGCATAAAAAAGAGTAAGCATGTATTTTACCAATAAACAGATATGGCAAATGACCTATCCGATTCTCATCAGTTTGTTGATGGAGCATTTGATAGGACTTACCGATACGGCATATTTGGGGCGTGTCGGTGAGATCGAATTGGGGGCTTCGGCTTTGGCGGGAGTGTATTATTTGGCAATTTTTATGTTGGGCTTCGGTTTTAGTATCGGGGTTCAGATCATCATAGCCCGTCGTAATGGGGAAAAACGTTATTCGGATATCGGGGGCGTTTTTTTTCAAGGAGCCATGTTCCTTATGTTGTTGGCCGGATGTGTCTTTGTCGTGTCGAAACTTTACTCTCCGGTGTTTTTGCGGATGATCATACAATCCGATCTCGTATATGATGCGACCATCAGTTATATGAACTGGCGTATTTACGGTTTTTTCTTTTCGTTTATTGCTGTTTTATTCCGGGCGTTTTATGTCGGTATTACGCGCACACGTATTTTGACAATCAATTCTGTCGTGATGGTATTGACCAATATTGTCCTGAATTATGTCCTGATTTTTGGAAAATTTGGTTTTCCCCAACTGGGTATTGCCGGAGCCGCCATTGCTTCCTCTATTGCCGAAGCGGTGTCGGCCCTATTTTATATTGTATATACATGGATTAAGATCGATCACAGAAAATACGGTTTTTCTTTCGATATCAAGTTTCAACCGAGAATGTTGGGCCGCATTCTCACCACTTCTATTTGGACGATGTTGCAGACGTTTCTTTCGATGAGTACATGGTTTTTGTTTTTTGTCTCGGTCGAACATTTAGGGGAGCGTTCTCTCGCCGTTACGAATATTGTTCGGAGTGTCTCTTCTTTGCTGTTTATCGTAATCAGCGCCTTTTCGTCTACGGCCGGTTCTTTGGCAAGTAATCTTATGGGAGCATCCGAACAAAACAGCATTCCGCATTTAGGTATGAGAATAACCCGGATGTGCTTTTTCTGTTGTTTGCCGCTTATTGTACTGATTGCCTTATTCCCTTCGCAAGTATTGCGTATTTATACCGATAATGCAAATTTGATCATAGATGCCGTACCTTCTTTGTGGGTAATGCTCTCTTCTTACCTGTTTTTTGTGCCGGCTATGGTCTGGTTTACCATTGTTTCCGGTACCGGGAATACCCGGCAGGCTTTTATGCTTGATTTTTCCGCTTTATCTATATATGTCGTTTATGTGTTGTATGTAGCATTTTGGCTCAAGGCCGATGTTGCCGTTTGCTGGACGTCGGATCATATCTATGCCATTTTTATGTTGCTGTTTTCTTCTCTGTATCTGAAGAAATCGGGTTGGCGTAAAAAACGATTGTGACCAAACTCTTTTGGCGACGAACGGGTTTGTTTTGGATAAATTGTTTATTTTTGTTCCGGTACAAATATTTGAAATATGTTGTCGGAAACCGAAAATATGATGTCGTGGATATTAAGCTGGTTTGAAAAAACATCATTGAATTACGAGCTTTCGCTGTTCCTTTCTCGGATTATCATCTTGGCTTTTATCCTTTTATTGGCTGTAATTGCCGATTATATTTGCCGTTATTTTATAAACACGGTAGTACACAGAATTGTAAAAAGTACAAAAGCAAAATGGGACGATGTGCTGTTTGACAGGAAATTGCTCAATAAACTTGCTCTCACCGTCCCGGCTGTAATGATTTATTTCTTGATTCCGTTGGCTTTCCCGGAACAGCCGGTTGCCTTATCGTGGATACTTAAATTTTGCGCTGTATATATAATTGCCGTTGTCTTACGATTTTTCAATTCATTCCTTAATATCTTACTCGAACTGACGAATCGGAAGGAAAAACTGAAAGACCGCCCGATCAAAGGCCTGTTTCAGACCTTGCAAGTCTTGATCTTTTTTGTAGGTACAATATTGATTATCAGTGTTATTGTCGATAAGTCGCCTTTGTCGCTTTTTGCCGGATTGGGGGCTTCGGCAGCAATATTGATGTTGGTATTCAAAGATACGATCATGGGGTTTGTTTCCGGAATACAATTGTCGGCAAACGATATGCTGCGCCCCGGAGATTGGATATCTGTCCCAAAACACGGCGCAAACGGCCGGGTGATCGAGGTTACGTTAAATACGGTGAAGATCAGAAACTTCGACAATACGATAGTTACCGTCCCGCCCTATGCATTGGTGAGCGACTCTTTTCAAAATTGGAGAGGGATGGAAGAGTCTGACGGACGTCGTATAAAACGTGCGGTACATATCGACATGAATAGTGTGAGATTTTGTACTCCGGAGATGTTGGAACGTTTTTGTCGTTTGGATGGGGTTCGCGAATATGTTGCCGATAAAGAAGCATCTTCTCCTCAAATTCGCCTGACCAATCTCGGATTATTCCGTGCCTATCTTGATCGCTATATACGGCAACTTCCCGAATGCAATGAAGAGTTGATTATTCTTGTCCGTTATCTCGAAGCGGCTGATAAGGGGCTACCGTTGGAAATTTATTTCTTTACGAAAAAGAAAGAATGGGCATTGTATGAAACATTGCAAGCCGATGTCTTAGATCATATCCTGGCAGTTATCCCTGAATTCGATTTGCGAGTATTCCAAAGTCCGTCGGGAGCCGATTTCCGCTTCTTGACAAATGCTTGAAACCTTTATCCTCTAAATAAATATAAAAAATAGATAAGAGAAGGAGCGGGTCATAAAAAATGTCGTACTTTTATCCGCTGGAAAGACGGTAAGGGATATTGGTTGCCGGATAAATTATGAAAACTAAAAGAATACTCACATTTTTGTTTTTTCTGTGTTCGTTTGTGGCGGGATATGCGTCTGTAAACGATTCTTTAAAAATCAGTTTGATAACTTGTTCTCCGGGAACTCAGGTCTATGAGTTGTTCGGCCATACGGGTTTGCGGGTACGGGACGATGCCAGAGACATAGATGTCGTTTTTCATTATGGTGTTTTCAGTTTCGATACGCCCAACTTTATTTACCGTTTTACTAAAGGTGAGACCGATTACAGTATAGGACTTGCCGATTATAAAGATTTTGTATATAGCTATATCATGCGGGACAGCGAAGTGTCGGAGCTCCCTTTGAATTTGACGGCAGAAGAGAGTGAACGGATATTTCAGGCCTTGATCGTCAACAATATGCCAAATAATCGCATATATAGATATAATTTTCTGTATGATAATTGCGCGACACGTCCAAGGAATATAATTACCGAAAATTTGTCGGGCAAGATACGATATAAAGAACCTGACGGGACGGTAACATTCCGTGAAATGATTCATGATTGTACACGAAACTATCCGTGGCTAACGTTCGGAATCGATTTAGCATTAGGCGAACCTCTTGACCGCCCGATTTCCTATGAAGAACAAATGTTCCTTCCCCGTGTGTTGAAAGAAGCATTTGAAAATGCACAAGTACAAAGAGGAGACTCGCTCAGTACGTTTTCCGATGATCTCATTTTGTTGATTGAAGCCGATGACTCTGAGTCTTTGGATGATGGGCATACACAAGTGGCTACGCCGTTATGTATCTTCACGCTTTTCCTGCTGATTGTTGTCTTAATCTCTGCTGTCGAAATTGTAAAACGCCGGCATTACCGCATTGTCGATACAATAATTTTTTCGATTTATGGCTTGACCGGTTGCGTGTTGTTCTTTTTGATGTTTATATCGATCCATCCGGCAACCTATCCAAATTACTCAGGCTTTTGGGTAAATCCGTTTTTATTGCTATTGCCTGTAATCGTTTGGGTAAAATCGATGAAAAAAATAGTCTGTTACTATCATTTTATTAACTTTGCGGTGCTTTTGTGTCTGTTGGCAGGTTGGCATTGGCTTCCTCAACAAATGAATATTGCATTTTTGCCTTTAGTATTGGTCTCGGCGGTCAGGTCTGTGACCTATATCTGGGTAGAACGTAGAATGGATATAAAAAATAAAAAATGAATAAAGTCTTAGCATCTTTGATCTTGGTATTAATGACCGCACCTCTGGGGGCTCAGGTCCCGGTCGATGTTCCTAAATTGGTCGTTGGAATTACCATAGATCAATTACGTACCGATTATTTGCAGATGATGCTGCACGTATTCGGAGATAAAGGCTTTAAGCGGTTGATGAATGAGGGGCTGCTATACGATCAGGTATCATTCGACTTCCCGAATATTGATCGTTCTTCAGCGACCGCATCTATTTATACCGGGACTTATCCGGCATATAACGGCATTGTTGCCAATACGCTTTATAATGTTTCAGAAGATCGAGTCGAGTCTATTTTATACGATCCCGAGAAAATGGGGAATTATACCAACGAAACGGTTTCTCCGAAAAATCTTTTGACCTCTACTATCTGTGACGAATTAAAGATTGCTACGGAGGGCGTTTCTCGGGTATTTGCAGTCGCTCCGACTTTCGAACAAGCGATATTGAGTGGCGGTCATGCTGCTAATGCGGTGTTCTGGATCGATAATGATAATGGAAAGTGGGCCTCTTCGACACATTATAAAGATATTCCGGCATATGTAGACCAATATAACATAGAATCGGGTCTTGACAAACGCATCGACACACTTGTTTGGCAACCGTTGCGGTCGGCGACCGATTATACCGGTTTGTCCTATCTGAGCAGCGATTATATGTTTAAACATATATTCAATAAAGCCAAACACGAAAAATACGATTACTTCAAGACCAGCGGATTGGTAAATGAGGAAGTGAACCGGATTGTAGAAACTTTTCTTACCAAAGGTGAACTGGGAAAACATATGTACCCCGATATGCTGAATATCGGATATTCCGCAGCAAATTATCAGGGAAAGAGCGTTCAAGAATACAGCCTTGAAATACAAGATACCTATTTGCGCCTTGACAAGGAAATCGCTCATTTGCTTGAAATGATCGATCATAATGTCGGGTTGGAGAATACGCTGATTTTCTTGACTTCTACCGGATATTTTACCGGAGAAGCCAAGGAAGTGGGAATTTATGAAATCCCAGCCGGAGAATTTTATCCCGAACGGGCGACTTCTTTGCTCAATATGTATTTGATGGCAATACATGGGCAAGAAAAATGGGTGCTCGGTTATCATGACCGCCAAATATTTCTGAACCGAAAACTCATTTCGGATAAAGAGATGAGTCTGAAAGAGATTCAATTGCAAGCTGCGGAATTTCTTGTGCAAATGACTGGCGTGCAAGATGTGACGACCTCTTTCCAGATGCTGCACGGAAATTGGAATAACCGTATCGATGCCATTCGTCGGGGATATCATCGCAAATTATCCGGAGATCTGCTCCTCGAAATTCAACCCGGATGGGAAATCGTATATGAAAATATAGATAATACGCGGGAATATGTTCGCGAAAATGCCATTCCCGCACCGCTTATTTTCTTTGGGAAAAATATAAAACCTCAGCATATCGTACATCCTGTAAAGGTTACGATGATTGCCCCTACCGTCTCACGTATTTTGCGAATACGTTCGCCGAATGCGGCATCTCAACCGGCACTTTTCGAAATTCGGTAAAAACGGATCCGATATAGGCTCGCGATAAAATGTCGAAGGGTATTTTTAGTGCCGTTATCTTCTAATTTATTTCAAACCTTTATGATTTAAAGTTATTTACCCTTACCTTTGTAAAGGTTTTTGGGGAGTTTTCCTAAAAGTATTTATTCAGTAAAAAGTATTTATTCAGTAATTAAAATAATACAATATATCTATGGGATTTAATGATTTCTTAAAAAGTATTTTCGGCAATAAATCGCAGCGCGATTTAAAAGAAATACTCCCTTATGTAAATAAAATCAAAGAGGCATATCTCTCCATCGAAAAATTGGATAACGATGAATTGAGAGCTCGCATCGATGATATTAAAAAACGGGTACAGGATGCGGTTGCTCCTGAGAAAAAACGTATTGAAGAATTAAAAAACTCGATCGAAGAACAAGAATATGAAAAAAGAGAAGCTATTTGGAATGAAATAGACAAAACCGAAAAAACTATTCTTGAAAAATATGAAAAAGTACTCGATGAAGTGCTTCCGGAGGTGTTTGCTGTCGTAAAGGATACCGCACGACGTTTTGCACAAAATGAGACAATTACGGTAACAGCTACTCCTTTTGACCGGGAACTGGCATTGAAACACGATTTTGTTCATATCGAAGGCGATAAGGCTATTTATCAAAATCATTGGATGGCCGGAGGCAATGAGATAACATGGGACATGGTGCATTACGATGTGCAGTTGTTCGGAGGGGTTGTTTTGCACAAAGGTAAAATTGCCGAAATGGCAACCGGTGAAGGTAAAACCCTTGTTGCAACTTTACCGGTATTTCTGAATGCCCTTACCGGCAATGGCGTACACGTCGTAACCGTGAATGATTATCTTGCCAAACGTGACTCGGAATGGATGGGGCCGTTGTATATGTTCCATGGCCTGTCTGTGGATTGTATCGACAAGCATCAGCCGAATTCGGAAGAACGGCGCAAAGCATATGATGCAGATATTACATTCGGTACGAATAATGAATTCGGGTTCGATTATCTGCGTGATAATATGTCTATCTCTCCCGAAGATCTTGTTCAGCGCAAACATAATTATGCAATCGTCGATGAGGTCGACTCTGTCTTGATCGATGATGCCCGAACTCCGTTGATTATTTCAGGGCCTGTTCCCAAAGGCGACAATCAGTTATTTGAAGAGTTTTGTCCAAAAGTAGAAGCTCTGTATAAAGCACAGAGGGCTTATACTACCAAACTGCTTGCCGAAGCACGTACCAAAATTGCTTCGGACGATAAGGAGGTCCGTAAAGAGGGAGCCTTGTTATTGTATCGTTCATTCAAAGGACTTCCCAAAAGTACGCCTTTGATAAAATATCTTAGCGAACCCGGAATAAAAGCCTTGATGCTTGAGACCGAAGAGTATTATATGCAGGAGAACAATCGGAATATGCCTATTGTTACCGATCCTTTGCTTTTTGTTATCGATGAAAAGAACAACAGTGTCGAATTGACCGATAAAGGGTTGGATATGATTACCGGAAATTCTGACGACCCGCAATTCTTTGTGCTGCCCGACATCGGAGCCCAGCTTTCGGAACTGGAAAATATGGGATTACCTGATGACGAGAAACAGGCAAAGAAAGACTCTTTGATGCAGGACTATGCAATTAAGGCCGAACGGGTGCATACCGTAACCCAACTTCTGAAGGCTTACGCCTTGTTCGAACGGGATGATGAATATGTCGTGATCGACAATAAAGTGAAGATCGTTGACGAGCAAACCGGACGTATTATGGAAGGTCGTCGTTACTCGGACGGATTGCATCAAGCTATCGAAGCAAAAGAGCATGTCAAGGTCGAAGCCGCAACACAGACTTTTGCTACGATTACTTTGCAGAACTATTTCCGTATGTATCATAAGTTGGCCGGTATGACCGGTACTGCCGAAACAGAAGCTGCAGAATTTTGGAACATTTATAAACTTGACGTCGTTACCATTCCTACCAATAAACCTGTTGCCCGTATCGATATGAATGACCGGGTATATAAGACCAAACGGGAAAAATATACGGCGGTAATTGACGAAATACAGAAACTGATAGAGGCCGGCCGTCCGGTACTCGTCGGTACGACTTCAGTAGAAATTTCAGAGTTGCTTAGCAAGATGTTGACCATGCGTAAAATCAAGCACAATGTGTTGAATGCAAAACTGCATCAGAAAGAGGCCGATATCGTAGCTCAGGCAGGACAACGCGGGACAGTGACGATTGCTACCAATATGGCCGGTCGTGGTACCGACATTAAACTTTCACCAGAGGTCCGGGCTGCCGGAGGATTGGCAATTATCGGTACCGAGCGTCATGAGTCGCGTCGTGTCGACCGTCAGTTGAGAGGTCGTTCCGGACGTCAGGGAGATCCGGGATCTTCAGTATTTTATGTGTCCCTTGAAGATAACTTGATGCGATTGTTCAGCTCTGAACGTATTGCTAAGGTTATGGACCGTTTGGGCTTCCAGGAAGGAGAAATGATCGAACACAACATGATTTCTAAATCGATCGAACGGGCCCAACGAAAGGTTGAAGAAAACAATTTCGGTATTCGTAAACGTCTCTTGGAGTACGATGATGTGATGAATGCCCAACGTGAGGTAATATATACCAAACGTCATCATGCTCTTCTGGGAGAACGTATCGGTATCGATATTGTGAATATGATGTATGATGCGGCACAAGCTATGATTGAGTATCATTCGCAGAACTCTGATTATGAAGCGCTGAAAGAGGATGTCTTCAAAACGTTTGCTATTGAAGTGCCTTTCGATAAAGCGACGATGCGAAGTGAAAAGAATGAGCGTTTGGTCGATATGTTGTATGACGCTGTTATCGTTGCATTTAAGCGTAAGACAGATAAGATGGTGGCCGTTGCCAATCCGGTTATTAAACAAGTATATGAAAACCAGGGAGACCGCTATGAAAATATCATGATCCCGATTACCGATGGGAAACGGATGTATAATATCTCTTGCAATTTAAAAGAGGCTTATGAAACTGAATCGAAAGCTATCAATAAAGCATTCCAAAAATCTATTTTGCTATATACGATAGATGAAGCATGGAAAGAACATTTGAGAGATCTTGATCAGTTGCGCCAATCGGTACAAAATGCCAGCTATGAACAGAAAGACCCGTTATTGATCTTTAAACTCGAATCTTTCGGTATGTTCAAGGAAATGATCGATACGATCAACCGAAAAACAATCGCTATATTGATGAGAGGTCAAATTCCTGTACGGGAACCGGAACAAGTACGCGAAGCTGCTCCGGAAAGACGGCAGGATTATAGCAAATATCGTACGCAAAAAGATCAGGTAGGGGGTGGAGCTTCGGCAGGAACTCCTTCACAACAAGCACCGCAAAGGCCAGAGCCGATCAAGGTAGGTCCTAAAATCGGAAGGAATGATCCTTGTCCCTGTGGAAGCGGAAAGAAATATAAAAACTGTCACGGAAAAGATGCATAAGATTTGTTTTATGCAGAGAAGTTACAGCTTGAGTATAAAATAAAAAGAACTGTATTTTTATTCAAAATTATGAACTGCACTTCAAAGGTTGATACAAAACTTTGGAGTGCAGTTCGATGTTTGATACAGCTCTTTTTATTGTAGTTTGAGGCTGTCAAGTCTCAAATTAAAAGTTCCCATTTTCTGAAAATGAATTTTGACATACTCGGCTTTTTCTGCTAAGTACCCTATTTTAATCATCATCTTTAGGCGGATACTGTGTAGGGAACATCGATTTCAGTATTTGTTGTTCCCGTTTGTTTTTGTCCCGCATTTCTTTCATCGAATCTTTGTTCGTAATACGGTTACGGGCTTTCCATAAGATATACTGCAATTCGTTATCATTAAAATCATAATCTTTCCCAAAACGGTCTCTCATGATTTCGCGCGTATATGAGCGGATACCATTCCATAATCCCGGATTATCGACTCCTTTCTCGGCGATGTCAGAAAGATACTCTTCGGCAGCTTTTTGTTTCGATTGGTTGTTTTTCGTATAAGAGTCTTGTGCCTCTTTGGGCATCGAGCGGAATACTTTGTCGAGAAAACTATCGGTATGATCTCCATATAGAGCTCGTATACCCTTTTTGGCAATAGCCTCCCGCAGTAGCGTTTTTCTGAATTCTGCTTCGGTGCGGATATTGTCCAGAATGATATTTACCTGATTATCTTCCGGGGAAAAATATCCGGGTAATACATCTTTGGTCAACAACTCATTTTGTACATCGAGTGGAAGCTCTGTTTGCCGATCATATATTTGAGCATCGAGCCCCAGTTCTCTACTTATCCTTTCTGCCTCTTGACGTCGTTTGCCTTTTAGTCGATCGTTATTAGGCGCAAATGTCCACGGATTATTCGGATTGGCAATAGAAGGACCGAATGTCGGAATTCTTCCAATTACCAGACGTTCTCGATCCATGAGATCTGGCATTTTTTCATATTCTTCGGCACTAGTCCGAGTGATTCGGTTGTATTCATCGTAAGGAATAGAGTATATGCTCTCTACAAATTCCGGATCTAAAAGTCTTTCTTCTCCGTCGGGAGTTATTATCTTATACAAACCACTTTCATCTTTTCCCAATACCTCCATTGGAGAACCGTATAAGTTGTTGAGAATAGTTATATTACCTTGATTCTTTCTACGGAGTTGTTGTACCGCTTTCCCTCCGACATTGCTTATGCCTCCCAATGTGCCTCCTAAAACGCCTCCTTCTATACCCGAGCGGGCTGCGTTATACAGTATTTCATTCAATGTAGGAAATCTCTCTTTGTCTTTATAAATCATGTTTGCCATGTCTTGTGCAACAGAGGTACCTGCCTCGCTCAATCCCTCCATAGATGCGTCCGATCCGACCTCTGCCGCCAATTTTCGCATATCGATATTTTTGTAATTTCTGAGCAAATCTGTTAACTCTTTGGACGCTTTCGGATTTCTCATCATTTGTGAGATAAAATTTTTTCGTACCGATTCTTTTAGCGGGACGGCTAATTTGTTCAGATATCGCCCTTGCATGAGGCCTTGGGCAAGTAAATCTGCTCCAGTATAAGCTCCGACATATGCGACACGATCCATGTCCGGGACTTCTTTCCCGGTTTCGGCCTCATATCGGTCTACATCCATATTTGCTTGGGCATGGCTTTGTGCTGTCATACTTCCTACGTTGGCACCCCCTAAAGCGATACCGGCAGGAGGAAAAATCAGTCCGGCTGCGATAGGTAGCGCTTGTTGAACTATACCTGAACCTATTTCTCCAACTTTTGCCCATCCTTGTGTCTCTTTAAAATTATCATTTTTTTCCAGAGCTCTGTGCATTTGTTTTTTCCCTTCTCCACCATGAGTAATGTAGTCGTCTATGTATTGATTTATCTGTTGAGGTGGAAGTCCGTTTTCTCTCATTCCCAAAATATTCTTTAATGCATCTAAATACCGTCTTTTTGTGTTGAGATATATCTGTATAGTTCTAGAACCCGTTTCAGGATCATAGAGCCCGTTCTTCATTTGAGGTTTTATTTCTCCGCTAATTCTTTGAGATATATCCTGTTGTGTCTTTTTTATCTCGTTTAGCAGATCATTGTTACTTAATGACGATAGGTCACCAAAATTATTCTTTACATTTTGGTAAGCATCCTGCATATAATCTTCTTTATTCCACCTACTTTTTAGTAGACCAATATTATAGGAGAAGTCATTTGCAATACGTTCTCCGTATTGTTTCACACCGTCGGTAAAACGGGTCAATGGCCTATTCTCCTTATCCGGGAAAAGAGATGAATAGTCTCCATTGCTTTTATACGGAGAATAAGGTATTGTATAATTCTCTTTTTGTACAGGAATTGATGTGCTCCAATTTTGTCCGGTAAGCGGATTATAGTTCATGGTCTGGTTTATTACATCAGGATTGATGTATTCTTGGTATAGCTGTGATCTCAAGCTGTCCTTGGGTTGAACGTTTTGCTGCTTATATAAATTTTGTAATTGGGGATCGATATGGTCCCATCTGTTATTTTTATTCATTGGAAATATTGTTTTAATTGGTTTCGAATAACAAATTTTCTATTTCTTGCCGAGCCTCTTCGGGAGATAATCCTTGGGCGATAAGATAGTTGAACAGCAGGAATTTTTGCTGATCGACATCTTCCGGTTCGTTTAAGGTAGATTTCTGGGATATGTTCGTATTAACGTTTATTCCCGGAGTTATTTCAGCTTTAGGAAAATCCGTGTCCAGATCGATTAAATCATGGAACTTTTTTCTCAGATCTTTCCTTTTTTCACATTGATATCTACGTTTGTCCGGCATCTCAGATTCCGATTCGAATAATCGGACAAATCTTTTCCAGTAAATGCTTTTTTCATTCTTTCTGAAATCATCTTTTATTGGTTTCCCTAAAAGTTTTAAAGCACATTCCAAATCGTTGATCGATCTGCGGGCAGGAGATAATTTTCTCTGTTTCCGGTTTTCGCGGCAAACAGAAAAAAAACCTTTTCCCTCTTTCACTTGCTGTTTGATATCAGAAAGGGATGCTACCGGATTTTTTTTGTTTTGTATTTCGGTCGTCTTTTCCATTATCATAAATTTTTAATCGTTTTGATAATTGAGAACTTTATGCCATACTCATATAAACATTTTTACTATATCCATTGAAAAATTGTCCATCTTTGCCAAGCCTTGATTTACGTTCTGGATAGCATTATCTGATGCATTCTGGAACATATTGTTGGCATTCATATAGGTGTTGTACCGTTTATCGTTTATTGCCGCCGAATTGTTGATATAGTTGTTCAGCACATTGTTTTTCCAGTTTGCTCCGTTTGCGGCGATAGAACTGTATGTGTTCCCGATCATCTGTGCATTTGCATTTTGTTGGGCGGCAATAGATTCGGGGGTTGCACCTGTAATTGCCGATTGGGTTTGCATTTGTTGATTTTGTTGTAATGTCTGATCCCGAAGTTTTTTTAACAGAGCTTGATTGTCGCTTCGGTTTAGATAATCTCCATAATACTCTGAATTAAAGAGATTATCCAACATGGTTTGTTGATTATTCAGAGACTGTAATGCATTATTTTGAGCCTCCTCTGCTTTTTTCCTTTTTCTATTGGCTATTAATCCGCTGAATATCGATGATAACATAGTTTTTTCTCCTTTTAAAATTTTAATTGGTTAGTGAATGAATTTATTATTATAACATCAGCACACAAATATCACCTTATATATTTGCGATATGGTGTTATAATTATAAAATCGTATCTGTATGATAAAGAAAAATAAGCTTTCCGGGAAAGAATCTTCTTTGAACGGTGATTATACTGAAAGGAGACGTGAGATTCTTGACTTATGTTATCGACGATTGCGGGAAATGATTCCTGAATGTACGAGCGAAGTCAATTTGATCAAGTGTATCGAGATGTTGGAAAAATATGAAAACCAGGGAGCTCCTGGAGATGAACAGCAAACTTTGTGTGCGATTGCCGATACTCTTGACAGATTGGCCGGTTTGCGGTAGATTTTATATTTATCGCATAAAATATCGCTTTTCAAGCTGCTATTTTGCAAAAAAATTATGTGGAGGGAAACAGGTAAATGGAAATAACAGTAACCGAGAATGAACGGCGGAAAAGAGCGATAGACAAGCCTTATCATCCTGAGACGGGCGAAGGCAGCACGATTGGAAGACGTGTTTGCTTTCACCTTCCGGATGCTCCGATCCCGATACAATATCTTCCGGAAAAGATGTTGGAGGAGGTTGAACTCGTAAAACTTCTTCGACGTTATGGTTCGATCGAAAAATTTATTTTACATGAACTGAAAGAACAACCTTCTGCCTTGATTCGGGAAGAAGTGTGGAGGCGTTGGATTAAAGTGCGTATAAAATATGATTTTGAATTTTGGGCGATTTTGTTTGTCCGGATTAAAAATAAGACGGGTGATACCGATATCCCTTTTCGCCTCAATCGGCCCCAGCGTCGGTTACTCTCAGTGCTTGAAGATATGCGGACAAGCCACCAGCCTATCCGATTGATTCTGCTGAAAGCAAGGCAATGGGGCGGTTCTACATTGGTTCAAATGTATATGGCATGGATACAATTGGTACACAGAAAGAACTGGAACAGTGTGATTTGCGCTCATCTGAAAGATGCCGCAGCAAATATCAAAGGGATGTATTCTAAATTGTTGGATAATTATCCTGCTTGGTTGATCGATGCCGATAAACCGTTGTCGTTTCGTCCTTACGAGAGGATGGCAAATACTTCTATTATTGCCGAAACCGGGTGTAAAGTTACAATCGGGTCGGCCGAAACTCCCGAATCAGTACGGGGAGCCGATGCCGTTATGGCACATTTGTCCGAGGTGGCTTTTTGGCCTCATACACGGTTGAAGTCTCCAGAGTCGTTAATCCGCTCGGTGTGTGGCTCGATTGCATTGTTACCCGATTCTGTTGTCGTGTTAGAAAGCACGGCCAATGGAACGGGCAATTATTTCCACCAAGAGTGTGAACGGGCGAAAAGAGGCGAGAGTGATAAGCGTTTTTTATTTATACCTTGGTATGAAATCGAGATTTATTCTCTGCCGGTAGACGATTACGATGCGTTGATTGCCTCGTTGACAGATTATGAGAAAACCCTTTGGGATAAAGGGGCCACCCTTGAAGCGATAGCTTGGTATCGGATGAAACGAAAAGAATACAGAGATCATGCCGATATGATGGCGGAATACCCGTCTGATGATGTCGAGGCTTTTAATCATACCGGTGAACGTATATTTGATATTCGTCAAGTGCAGAAACTTCGAGAGTCTTGCCGTCCGGCCGATAAGATTGGCGAAGTTTACGGAAAGTCTGCCGCTGGAAAACAGGCGTTGAATGGGCTTCAATTCAAGGAAGAAGCGGGCGGAAAACTTCAAGTTTGGGCACTTCCCGATTCGGATATTTCGGTAAAAGACCGCTATATCGTTGTCGTCGATATTGGAGGCCGTTCGTCTAAGGCCGATTATTCGGTTATTGTCGTGTACGATCGTTATTGGATGATGTTCGGAGGCGTTCCTGAAGTCGTTGCTCAGTGGAGGGGGCATATCGATCATGATTTGTTAGCTTGGAAATCGGCGCAGATTGCGGAGTTTTATCATCAAGCATTGCTGGTTATAGAAAGCAATACATTGGAAACCGAGCATACCGATGGAGAGCATACCGAATATATTTTAGACACACTTGCCGATTCTTACACACATTTATATGCCCGTGCTTCTGCCGAGATGATCCGTTCTCAGGCTCCTTCCAGATGGGGATTTCACATGAACCGATCTACGAAAACAATGGTTGTGAATCATCAAATTCAGATGTTGCGGGAGAGCGGATATATAGAAAGGGATATTCAGGCTTGTTATGAACATGATGTCTTTGAACGTAAGCCGAATGGCAGTTTCGGGGCAATGGACGGTCACCATGATGATATTCTCATAACGCGTTGCATCGGTAATTATATCTGTTACACTGAGCCATTGCCGCATCAGATTACAACAGTCCGTAAAAAACTACCGGGTTCTGTCCCCATAGGAGAAGCTTCTATTTGATTATTATAACCTATTGGATATAAAGATTATGACTCTTCTTGATACTTTTTCTTGCAAATAATAGATGGAATTTCTATTTTCACATTGGAATTATTGTTATGAGATTTTTCCTTTATAAGGAATCATGTAAATTGCATTAAAAACAGGAATATGAAAATAATCAGATGGGTTCTGTTTATATCATTCATACACATATTTTCCTATGCTTTTCCCATTTATTCTCAAATAGATGGCAAAGAATGGACGAAAAAATGGTCTGTAGAGGCTAAAGGAGGTTATGGCTATGTGATTCCATGTGATTAATATTCCAAAGAAATATTACAAACCCATCAATCTTCTGTATATTCTTTACAGATGAATCATCGGGCATTAGTGTCAGATAGTTGCTATTATGACCAATTGTTCGGTTTCCCTTCTTTGTCTGTCGGATTACTTCTTGCTGACTATAACCATGCTCGGATGCAACGTGAAAAAACGCCTTATGCTTCTGATGCCGGTTATATGCTTGCTGCCTATGCGGCTTTTAGTCGAGACATATTTCGTGGTAACAAGTTCTCTTTAAATTACACTTTCGAGAACGGTATCGGATGGTGTTCCAAGCCTTATGACGGTTTTACGAACGAGGACAATGAGTTTATTGGTAATCCATTATCTATATATTTCGGTTTTGGGCTATATGCCAGATACTGTGTAGCTCCTCATTGGGAGTTGATTCTGGGTGGCGAATTGAAACATTTCTCGAACGGGGCATTAGACCGTCCTAATAAAGGCATCAATACGAGTGGAATTTCTGTAGGAGCTAAATATTATATCCAGCCTGTTGAACCGGTACGTAAAGTAGAATACAAGTCCTTTTTTAATCCCTATTTTTTTATCGATATCTCTGCCGGATGGGATATGAACAGTTTGATGGGTGAATGGCAAATCAGTATTGACCGAGAAAAAGCCGGCGATGAAAAATATCGCACCAAAGATTTCAAGGTATATTCAGGAGCCACAATCCATGTCGCACCCATGTACAGGTATAGTCTCCGATATGCCGTAGGAATTGGGTTAGACTATTCCTATGTGCCTTATACCGGTACCTTGCAGCGGGAAGATGAGATGTATCGTTTTTTAGAAAGAGAATATAGCAAACATGTAGTATCATTAGGATTATATCATGAAGTATATTACAAGCGGCTTACCTTAAATCTCGGATTAGCCTACTACCTGCATCGGGAGTTAGGAAAGATGGATGAGCTCTTTGGAAAACCGTATAACGAAACATTGGGTCTCAAATACGCATTGACCCGTAGTGGTAATGTATATGTCGGATATTATGTAAGAGCTCACCTGTTTAGAGCGGACCACATGGAGTTGAATATAGGTTTCCGCCTGAAAACCGGGAAAGGTTATAAAACGAAGACATGGTAACAGTTCTGCCTTTTGCTTTTTGACACATCGATTCTTCCTCTTCGATTTTATAAAAAAGAATCAGCAGAAATGAAGGCCTTTTATCCCCATTCCAGAAGTAAGAAAAAGGATTAGCCCGCCATTCTTGTCGTTTGCCCCCCGTTTATTCTTGTCCGTACAAGTTATCCTTCTTCATCTTTTGACCAACTGATGAAATTTGAAGAATATTGAGGAGATATTTCGGTATCCTCATCTATTGTAATCTTTATATTTTCGCGCATTGGAATATATACAGCGAAACAACTGCCTTTGCCCGGTTCCGACTTTACCTGGATATTGGCTTCCAGTAATTTCGCAATAGCAGCACAAACCGAAAGTCCGAGACCCGGTCCTTGAGTAGAGGAATCGCATTTATAAAACCTGTCGAAGATCAATTTTTGTTTTTCTTCGGGAATCCCGATTCCGGTGTCTTTCACAAATAGAGTAAGATATTCTCGCTTTTCTATATTGTAGCCGATTGTGATACATCCTTCTTTTGTAAATTTTATCGCATTCTCCAGCATATTGGATAATAACAAGATCAGCCGTATTGTGTCAGATTTTAAAATCACTGTTTTTTGCGGAATATCCAGAGAGAACCGAATCGTTTTCGGGACGGTTGTCTTATAACGGGAATATACGAGTTTAACAATCTGGTTCATATCGCAAGCCTCCGACGTTAGGGGAGTTGTGTCGGCATCCAATTTAGAGAGTTCCGAAACATCATTGATCAATTTCAACAAGATTTCGCAATTCCGGTTTATTGCTCTTATAAATGACTTACGCTCTTCCGGCGAAAATTTGTTTTCATCAGATAGCAGATTGGCAAACTGGATAATGGCTTGAAGCGGAGCCTGTGTCTCATGGCTGATATTTGCCACGAAAGATTGCCTCAGTTCTGCTTTTGCCGTCGAGTCGCGGGCCGTAACAAGTTTCATCTCCCGTTGTTTAAGATGTTCTATCGAAAAACATAATCCATAAATTTGAGCATTCGATTGGAATATATGTGGAGATAAAGAAAAATGAGTTTCCCACCATTCATATCTGTCCGGATGGTTAAACGCTATTCTGAATTGAGCGATAACCTTTTTGTTCCGAGCATGTATGGCAGTAGATAGCGTTTTATAAAAACTTTGGCGGTCATCGGGATGAATCTTTCTGAGCAGTGCAATACGTTTCATTTTATAGCTACCGGGAATCGGTAATCCGGTATTTTCAAAAAAGCCTTTGTCAAAAGAAAGTTCTTTTGTCGAAAGGTCATAGGACCATGTGTGGAAATTCCCGATTTGCAGTGCTTGTTCCAATAATTCCTGTTTGCTTTGTAACTTTGACTGGAAAAGTTTCTTTTTATTTTTCTCAAGCACATATAAGAGAATCAAGAAAAGTAACAATATCGATGCTGCCAGAGATAGAATGATAAATTCTGTTTTGTATTTTTCATATATAGGCATATTATAGATGTAACTGTTTCCCGGAAGTTTCGATTTGGCAATATTCAGCCTTTTCAACTGTGTCCAGTCAAATACCGGGAGAGCCTTGTGATATTGTAAGGGGATGTTGTTTATTTTTTTTGTCCCTTTTACTATTTGTGCGGCAAGATTGGCTCCGTCGAAGCCTTGTTGGTATGGTAAAGTAAAAAATCCGCCGAGTATACCGCTGTTTATATTGTGTCCGATATTCTCATTACATGTCGTTAAAAAAGGCTGAGTCGATATATTCGAAAATTGGGAGATGGTGAAATCCCATTTCGGGAGAATAAAAATATCGCCCTTTGAGGCATTGTAGAAAGGATACAGAACACGAGATGTTTTCATTTCGCGATACGGAATAAATCGTATTGTAACTTCTGTTTTTTCTTTCAAATCTGCCGATTCCCATTGTCTTAGGAACTCTTTTTGAGAAATTTGTCCCCAGAAAGAGCTGTCGGTCAGTACATTGATTCGCGTAATATGCGGAATGATATTTTGAGCCAGTTTATAACAAGCGATAAAATCTGGTTTGCACTTAAATCCGGAAATATTGTCATATCCTGTGGGCTTCTCATAATTCGGGTAATTCACTCCGGAAAAAATGATAGGTACCGTATGAGTAATCGGATGATTGCAGCCGATCAGAGAAAAAATTGCCTGATTGTTTTCTGTCAGGATAATATGTGGAGGATTATCCGTGTATCGATCCAGCAGTTTGGTAAGCGTGTCTAATTCTTGTCGAGTATCGAGTAGCCTGCAATTTAAATAAAAATGGTCGATCTCTACCGGAATGTTATTTTTCTCAAAAGCCTCGATGATCCCATTCCTTATATCTTTTCCGGCCGGATAGAGCGAGTCGGACGAATGGATGACAAGTATATTATAAACATCTTTAGAGCTGTTTGTGCGATGGCAACTGCTTATGCCGAAGGCGGTTGTTATAAAAACAATCGCAGCGACGATAAAGGATATAATGTCTTTTTTTTTCATTTTAGGGTAAATGGAGATATAAAACGGGGGATGTCAGCAAGAAATTTCGATGAAAAATAGAGTTTCCCTCCTTTTGTGAAAAGTTGGAATACGGGTATTTACTATTTTAGACGTATAGTTTGAAGATACAAAATATTTTCTCTTCATGCATTATTCAATAAGTTTTCAAAGGTAAGAATATTCTGTCAACTTGTATACATGTTCTTTTATTTCCAATTTTTTTTCGTAAAAAATTTCTCTTGATAACAATTATTTATGGACTAATTTATTCAGATTTTAAATTTTTAATCCTTTTAATGAACTTCATGAATAATTCTTGTATATTTGTATAAGTTTAACAATGAAAAACTTGATTATTAGACTTTATTGGAGCTCGCGTAAATAAAGGTCTACTGTCGGTTTTATAAGTCTTAAACTATTTAAATAGTTTTGTCTGTTCGAGTTAGAAGCTATATTTTTTGCAGTATGAAAATCTTGCCGTTGATTTATAAAAGACAAACATCTGTTGTTCATAAGAAAGCAGCAACCTTTGGAGTAATTACTCTTATAACTTATCTCATTCCGAAAAATTCGGAAATAGAGCTTTCTGTTTCGGCTCGTGATTTTATAATTGACTGGGGAGATGGAATTTGTGATAAAAATATGATTCACACATACGCTCAAGAGGGTAAGTATGTGATACGTATCAGCGGTGAATGTATAAATGAATTGAGAGTTCCCAAATGCTATTTGGGAAATATAGATGTCTCTTTTTGCGAATGGCTGGAACATCTTGATTGCTCTTTCAACTGGATAGAGGAATTGGATGTCTCGAGACTTTCCTATTTGGTCTCTTTAGATTGCTCTCACAATGCATTGAATAACTTGACCGTCGGAAGCCAGAACCTATTATCTTACCTCGATTGTTCCGACAATATGCTCCCGATGCTCGATGTCAGTATGTGTCCTTCTCTCACCTATCTATACACTCAGCATAACGGATTACGGTCGTTCAAAATTTCTCCCGCAATTTCGGTTCTCGATATTGGCGATAATCAACTCTCTTTAGAAGATGTCGCCGATCTGAAAAATCATTCGGGAATCCGTTATATTTTGGCAGATGGAGAATTAACGTATTAAAAAACGGTATACGTTATTTTCAATCCGAAGGAGAGGAGAAGCGTCAATCCTTCACTTGTTCGGTTTCCAATACAAAAGCGATATTTGAAGGAATCTCTCCGCATATCTTCTCCCATTTCTTTTTACCGTCAGGCGAAAAACAGTAAACTTTTCCCGGTGTGATGAAATCTTTAGCATCGGTAATCAAGATCTCTTTACTGATCGGGTTTACGTTGATTCCGTACGGCATATCGATCTGCAGATCTGTACCGTCCGAGATGAAATTTCGGGTCAAAATCTTGTGAGTGCGGGTATCTATGATTCCGTAAACGCTTTGGGCATATCCTGTGATGTAATTGAATTCCTTGGAAAGTACGTATAGCGAATCACCGGATATACACATGTTATTGACTGGAATTGACAGCGGACCTTCTACCGCGTCTGTTTGGCTGTTTATCAAATAGAGGTCTGATTTCCCGTCATAATAGTCGCCTCTGGACGACACATAAATATAGCCATAACGGTCTACCTTCATTCGGTGTAGATTTGCGGCGACATCGATTTTTTTAATTTCGGTAAATGTATTCAAATCGATTACCGAAACCGTGCGGTCCATCTCTCCGGTCGAGACACACATCGAATTGGCGACATATAGCTTATCTCCGATGATGACCATCTCTTCAGGTTGTGAACCGACAGCAACGATTCTCTCAACTTGTAGCGAGGCGGTATCTACTTGGGCAACATATCCGTGTTTGGCATATAAGTCACTGCCGTCGGCACTGGCATAGGACGATACGTATGCCTTGTTTTTATGAAAAACGATATAGCGGCAACTCGGTATTTGTATCGTGCCGATGTGCTTTGTTGTCTTTACGTCTGTAACTTCTATGAAGTTAGAGCTGTTGATTACGGCATATAGCCTGCTTCCGTATATTTGCAGATCATTGCCTACATCCCCTAATTCTTTGACTATGTCGGGGTTTCTTTCAGCATATATATTCAAATAATAGGTGTTATTCGTGTAATCGAAATAATCGAGCGTTGCCATGTTATTACCTTTGTTCCCTTCGTTGAGTAAATAAAAACCCGAACTTACGGTAATCTCCCGGGGAGTAGGAACCGGTTCATCGCCCCGACAACTTGTCAATAACAAAAGCATCAATAAAAAAGCATTACAAATATTCTGCGCATTGATTCGTTTCATAAGATCATCCGTTTTTTTAGAGTGTAACATTCAATATCAGTTTGAAATTGGTACCGGGCATAGGGTAGGAGCGCACCACCTCATACTGCTGGTTAAACAGGTTATTGACTTCGGCCGTTATTCTTATCCCCGTTTTGTGCCAACGGAGATTTTTAGATAAAGACAAGTCGCTTGTATACCACGGAAGAATGTAGTTTTCCTCGGTATTAGCTCTCGAAGCATACCGTTCACCGGTGTAGATAAAACTATAATTTAATTCCCAACTTTTATATCCGGCATTGACGACCGCCGATCCGCTGTGCCAAGGAACATACGGGATCTGCCCTTTATAATAGAGATCGTCGGGCGAGGTATAATCCTGTGCTTTTTGATATGTATAATTTATTCGGGTGTCGATGCTTAACCGAGATCCGAACCGCCAACCTGCATTGGCCGCTATATCTATACCTTTGATTTTGACTTTTCCGAGATTGACCATTGTCCATCGGAAAAAATTGGATGTCGGCATTGCAACGATTTTGTCCCGTACCTGATTATAATATCCGTCGGCTTGTATTTCAAGTATTTGCAATATTCCGCTAAATGTTTTACTATATGTAATGCCGAGGTCATATTGGGTCGTATATTCGGGATTTAAATCTACATTACCGATCATTATATAGTACAAATCGTTTAGAGTCGGCATTCGGAAAATCTTTTTGTAGAAAGCTCTTATATCTAATCCAATATGCCTCCACGGGTGATAAGAAGCAATAACCGTCGGTGTATATTGAGGCTTGTGCGACGCCGGTGTGGCGGTAGATGATGTGGTCTCTTTCGTAAACGTACCTAACAGACTTGCTTGAAGTTTTACAGGCTCCATTTCAAAAGAAGAAGCTATTGCAACCAAGCCCGTATAACGTCTTGGGTATGCAAAGTTAATTAAATCAGCATTGAGTTTATTCCATTGAAAATCTGTCGATAGGCTGATGTCCCAGCAATTGAATATAGAATACATTTGAGCGGCCGACAAATAAATTTCTTGTTGCCGGTAATGATTGTTCGTATACGTAACCGAAGCATCTTTTCTCGGATCTGCCAAATAGTGGAGATAATCATACGCGTATTTCCCGTTTATCAAGAGATGATAACGTTCTGTAAAACTTTTCCGAAGTGATGATTGCACAAAAAAGTTCGAATCCCATTGCCGGTCCTCATTAGAAAATTTGTTTCTGACGATAGCACCCGGATATCCCCGTTCTGAGTTGTAGAAATAGAGTTTTGTCCTCCAGTTACCGTCTTTTGTTTTCCCGAAAAGTCCAGCCTCCATCCGCAAAGCATTTACATCCCCGTTATGTCGTACGGCTGTTGTGTCATATCCACCTTCTTTGCGATAGGTAAATTTATATCGTCCTGTGGTATAGAGATATTCACCACTGATCGATCCGCTTATTTTTTCGTTCAACTTTTGTTCCCAAAGAATTGCCGGATTGGCTGTCCCGAACGAACCGGTCTTGAACGTCGCTTTTACGTTATATTTTTTGCCATCTTCGAAACGAGGCGTTCGTGATTGCAGATAAACCGATCCTGCCGAGCTGTAATCTTTTGCCGGTTGAAAGATACTGCTCTTTTGTCCGTTGTATAAAGTGATGGCTTCCATATTGTCTAAAGAGAAACGTCCCAGATCGATTGTCCCGTTTTGTGCATTTCCCAATTCGATACCGTCATAAAAAACGCCCACATGATTGGTTCCCATACTTCGGATATTAACGGTTTTCAATCCTCCGATACCGCCATAATCCTTAATTTGTACTCCCGAGAAATATCGGATTGCATCGGCGACAGAGTGCACACTGAGTTGTTCCAATTGTTTGCCCGACAACGTTTGTGCGGGGACAACCTCTCGGTTTATTCTTCTTTGAGTCAGTACAAACTCTTTTAGGTAATAAGTTTTGGTCGTATCGATTTTTTCAGCCATTTGTCCAGACACACGAATGGGCAGAATAAATCCCAATAAGATTATTCCGTAAAATAAAGCATTGTTACAGAATCGAAAATCGTGCATTGACTGAAAATTTTTTCTGAATTACCTTTCCTCATCCTCGCAAGAAAAGGTAGCTTGTCTGTATGGCAGGTCTTCTGACTTATCTCGTAGGTAAACGCCTTCCCGAATAATCCGGTTATTCAGTGGCGGAGGGATTGTTTACCCCAAATTTTGGAGAATTACAGCAGCGGGACTGTTCCCGATTTTCACGGGATTCCCTTTTCATCGATATCCTGTTGCAGGCATCTCGAACCGATACGGGCACAAAGGTAGTAAGAATTGTCAAACTATCACAATCCTATTTGTCTAAAAACAGTGAAAGTTCTCTACATGAGAACTTTCACTATATAAACATTCTTGTAAACGACCTCCTTTTAAGGGTAAAGATACGAGGGATAACGAAACGCCTAAGCCAGATAACCTCTTACCCTATCCGTCGTTTTTTTGTTATTTGCTATTTGCTTTCAGTATTAAATGCGTGTTGTTGGTAAGACCCGATTTACGATTTATTGCTTATACAATTCTATCACGCAGGCCCTATATTCATTATCCAAAGAAAGTCTCAATCCTTTTTTCATTAAATCTTCACCTTTATAGGTCTTTTGATAAACGCCGTCTATCGAGACTTTGTAACGGCCTGATGGATCTAAAGCTTGTAGTTTTGCCGTATAGTCTTGTTCGATACAGCGTGTTCGATAGGCCATTAATACCGAATTTCCCGAATCGGGATCCACATATTGAATCGCAACCCATCCTTGAGGATCTACATAATCGGGTTGAGGAGTCAGGTGGTAACAGTCGGCATCGGCGATTATAGATCGTATTCGCTTATATAATTTGATATTATCCAACGCACATTGCCACAAATCCGGTTCCCACTCCAATATCTTGCTCGATATGCCATATTGCCCGTTCATCGGGACTTTAAACATGAAATCCCAATATTCTTTGGGCAAAGACTGGTCGATTACCGCATAATGATTTCCCATACCGACCACCCAATGATTTACGGCACGGGGCAAATATTCCAGCGTTGCCGACCATGCCATACCTAAAGATGGATTCGGGGTCGTTTCGTCCGATATAAATGAAGTATGCGTATGTCGGGCTATTCCTAAATCCAGGCGCATTGCCCCGCTCGAACAATTTTCAATAAACAGATTTGGATAATGGGCTTGCAGTGTATCGAGCCAGTTATAATAAGCCAGGATATGATTCCGCAACGACTTGCCCGTTTTGATGCCATCCGATGTTTCAAAATTTGATCCGATCGATATGTTATAATCCAGTTTTACCCAATCTATACCTTCGCACTCTGCGTACATCTTGCCAAACTGTTCTAAAGCCCATTGGAAAACTTCCGGTTTACTGTAATCCAAATGAGCCCGATTTCCGGTCATGACAGGCTTCCCTTTATATTGTAAACACCAATCGGGATGTTGTTTCAACATATCTGACTGGTCGCCTAAAGATTCTAACTCGAACCAGAGCCCGAATTTCATCCCTTTGCTGTGCACATAATTTGCAATAGGACCTAATCCATTGGGAAAAGTTTTTCTGTTGGTCTGCCAGTCTCCAGCCTCTCGGTCCCATGATTTTTTAGTAAACCACCCGGCATCTATGGTAAACGATTCACAACCGAGCTCGTGAGCTTTATCGATATAAGGGAGTAAATTTTCTGCCGTTACTGTTTGCTGCAATGGAAACCAACTGTTAAACTGAACTAATAACGGCAGATTATCCGGTTGTTTTTTCAACAAAAAATCTCTTTGATACCGGTGTAGATTGTTGGCGGCATAATCTATCGACCCATAGGCGGCACTGATCGCTGTTTGCGGAAGCTCTACCTTCTCGCCCGGCAATAATACCAAAAAGCCATTGTCGAAGTATTCGCCCATTATTAAATGCAGAAGTCTCGATTTATCTTGGTATAATTTTAAATACCAGTTTCCCGACCAGGCCAATTGTACGATATAATAAATATCTCTGTTTACATTTTTCACACAAAGCCAAGGCGAATATTCATTAGAGGAGCGTCCGCATTTTGAGAGTATAGAGAAAGGCTCGTTCGACAATGGGAACGTATGCAACCTTCTTTCATTCGACCAGGATGAGCTCATGTACGTGTATTCATAGGAGTCTGCGGGAAATACGCCGGCTATCGACGATATGTTTTCGAGGTGAATAGGGTGGTTTCCGGTATTTTCCAGCGTTACATACTGCGTGACCGTACCGGTTTTCCCATATCCTGAAAAATAGATGGAAACGTTCAATGGCAAAAGTTTGTGGGTGAGGTTGCAGGATAACTTTTGTACATCATTTTCAGTGATGAGCTCTATTTTCTGGACATCGAAATCCTCGGTACTTGTCTCTTCCTGCTCTATTTTACCTAAACGGTACGAATACCAATCCGGAGAGTTTGATACCTCTTTCTCCATACCCATTTTAAACTGAAGTCCACGGTCTCCGTTTCGCACATAAACAGAGAAATCTTTTGTCCGGATTTTTTCGGGTGAATGCGATGCAAAACTCCAAATGGGGCATAATACGCAAACGCACAAAATTAATGTAGCTCTTTTCATCTTTACATACCTTTTTCTTTGCAAGAACTGCAAAAGTTGTTATTTGATTTATTTTCACGACATAAAAGACAGTGTCGTTCAAGAAAAGGCAGCAATTAGGTAGTAGTGCGGGTTTTCGTATTGCTTCGCTTTGCTCTGATGACTGATACAAATATAGAAAATTTAACGGAAAAAGAGCATATTATGGAAGATTTTTTTGTTTTTTCTTCATTAGGGGGGCGCATAGAGGCATTCGAGTGCAGAAAGGTGCGATAAAATAATCCCCTTTCTGCACTCGATACTTTTTTGAAGTACTTTATGTTGTTGCGTTTGCCGTGTTGGCAGAACCTTTTTGTTGCTCTGCCTCTTGTTTCAGTTTGTTTATGCTTTGCAATAGACGGTCAGAGAAGGGGAATGTTCCGTTCTCGAGGAGCATTTCTAACGAAATTTGGCCCATTCTGAATAATTCTAACAAGAACTCATTCGATGCGATCCGGTAAGCCGGTGAAGATACCGATTCGGTGATCGATATATCGAATTCTGCATTGCGGACTTTTTCCGGAGAGGCCAGTATCTGTCCTTCGGTTGCCTTGTCCCCGGCAATTTCCAGATAACGGGTTTCATCGTAGAATTGTTGGATGGTTTTCATCATTTTAGTATCCCGGTCTTCCCTGAACGTCTTGTAAGATTCGAACAGGTCGATAAGATTCAGACTGGCGTTCTGGGTCTGTTGGGCATAAAGCGATGACGGTGTCCCTGCCGGCATGCTTTTCCCCTGCATGGCTCCGTGCACACCCGATATGTCTTCTAACAGACGCATTTGCAGATTCAGCAGCTCATAAGCGCCTACGTTGGTCGAATTCACCGAGATCTGTTGGGGCAGGGGAGCTCCCGGTTTGGGTTTGAATAAAATGATTCCGTTGTATCGGGTCCACTCTTCAGCGACATCCTCTATTGTCATGCCATCGGGAATCTGGTCTTCCGGGAAGAGCAATACACCCTTTGCACTCGATCCCATGATAAAATCGACGAGGGTAATCAGCCGGTTTATATATCGTTGTTGGTCGATGACATCTTCGACAAAGGAGTGTATCTCTCCGTCGATGAGCGGATAGAGTCTCATGCAGTAAGGATGTTCTCCGTGCCAGTACGGGGTCTCTCCTTCATCCAATATATCACCGAAAGGCGAGAAAAAGCGATAATACCAAAATTGATCGATAAACCATTCGGTACGGATAAGCGGAACATCTTTTTTGTCGATGCCCTCTTTCTTGGCGTCGGCAATTCTTTTTTTGTTTTCGGCTTCGATTGCCGGTAGCCGGTCTATCTCTTCTTTATAGAGTCTTCCGCTCAACGTATCATGACATCTCAATCGTTCTCGATTTTCAAGTTTCCACACTTCTATAACCCGGCATAGGTGGCTCTCGCTGGGGATCAAGAAGTCGAGATTGTCGAGCTCTTCCGAAGTTAAGTTTGAATATTGATGATATAATTCTTCCCGGGTAGCATTGCTGTAAATTTCTCGAAGTCGGGCTGCCCGTTTACGCGATCCGCCCGAGAAGTTGGCCAAGATTGTTGCAATGGGGACATCATGCAATTCACCGATGAGCGTACAGTCCCAATGCCTTACATCTTCCATGTTATTGAAGAAGATACGGTTGGGATTAATCTCGTCGATCCATACATCGGTTTTGTTTCTTCTTTTCCCATAAATGATCTTATGAAAACAACTTCCGGAGATCAAAAATTCCTCCAGAGTCCGTCCGTCGATCTCCCATATTCGGTTATGTTGGTAAACATATTCCAGTGCGATACTCATCAACTCGCCCAATTGCTGTTCGTTCCGGTCTCTTGAGATACATACCGGTTGGGTCTGCGTACTTCGGAACTGTCCGATGACATTCTTTACCAATTGTCTGATCAAATTGTTTTTTAGAGGCACTTTCCCTTGTTCTTTCAGATATTGCTCTTCTGTCATGGTTCTTCCGTCGGGCAATGTTATTTTATCGCTCCACTGTTGTCCGAAAGTATATTTTCGGTTTCGTTTGCGCCGGTTTCGGTATGGCTCTATATTTTCCCAAGCCTTTTTAGCTGTCCATAGAATTTCATACTGGGAACGGTCGAAGGTTTTATCGTCCATATCCCCTTTTTCTGTCCTTTTTTTCGGCTTGGGCATTAGCCGGTCGTTGTTGAAAATTTTGTAATTGCACTCATTCATAATCATTTTTGTTTTGCAGTTATCGTGATTGTTCATTTTTTCAGGAGCAAAAGAAATATCAAGTCGATCTGCTTTTATGTGATAATTATAAAATCGTATCCGGGAAGACTGTTTTTTTATAAATATCCCATAAGGTGCCCCCTTTTACCTTCTATTTTTATCGCAGAAAAAAATAAAAGAGAAGATTATGCAACAAAACAGATTACAGATCAAAGGTATGTCGCACCAATTGCCGCCGGCGGTGTGTGCAGATGGAGAGTGTAGCCGGATTATCAACTTAAGATGCCGGGATAATGTATGGGAACCTGTCGGAGATCCCCGGTTGATATATACTCCGGCCGATCCTTCCCGCAAAGTTATATTCCTGCATTGTAACGAGACGTATAAACATTATATTTCATACGACGGAGTGAACCTCTATTTCGAAGCAAAAGAGTCGGAGGGAGAGATTGTCCCGACCGGATTGGATGCGTTATGCGAAATTGAGGGACTTACCAAAATAGAAGCCGTAGGAAATACCCTCGTGCTTATTACGGCCGAAGAGATATTTTATTTACTATACAGGAATGGGGTATATGAGATATTGGGAACACGACCCGATATGCCGGAGATCTCCTTCTACTTAGGGGAGAGCGTTCAATACACCGAGATATTCGATACATATACGCTCAAAGTCGATACCCCCGACGATGGTATTTGCCGCCTTTCAGATACCGACAAGACAGCCTTTATTTCCTGGATATACGGGACATACAGCAAATGTAAGAGCAAGTTGCTTGACGACGGTTATTTTGTCCATCCGTTCTTGATCAGATATGCCCTCAAAATGTATGACGGCTCTTATATTCTGCCATCTCCGCCCATTGTTATGATGCAGGCCGATAAACAAGCATCACTGAACAACATCGAATCGGTATGCGGATTGGAAAATGAGTACTTGGTACGATTTATCGAAAACAAGTTGAACCTGCGAGGCGAGAAACTTTATTATAAGATAAATAAGTGCGATCTTTCCAAATGGTCCGATATCATTACCGGAATAGATATTTTTATTTCGAAAGAGGTGCCTGTGGTAAAACAGGTTCCCCTGACCGAGAACGATTACCATTACGATATCCGAGAAATTTCCGGCGAGAAGACGCGTATCATTTTATTCAATATGCCTCAACTCTCGGATGAGGAGGTTCGGCGGAAGTTGACCGAAGAGGTCGTGTTTTTCAATGTGGCATCTCTTACCGGTGAAGAATCGCTCAATAATCCTTCTGTCTTGGAATATACCTGCGATATGGATAATCTCGAACAGCAGGATTTATTGGTAGTAGACAATTTCTCTCACCACAATATTACCGCAAATACCTCTTTTGTATATAATGGACGATTGCATTTGGGAGGAGTCTCTACCCACTATTTCGAAGGGTTTCCGCTTTCGGTCTTTTCATTGGAACAAAAACGCTATAACGAAACCGACTTATCCAACCTGATAGTGTATCGGGGATATATAGAGGTTTGTATGAACGGGTCCGAAGGAGAACGGCATTTTGTAAACTCGTTCAACACGCTGAGTGCTGTCAAGGGATTATCGGCAATGCTATCCTATCCTGACAGCCGGGCTTGTAAAATGAATATAAAACTGTATGACGACATTCAGCGAAAACAGTATGAGGTAACCGTCGACCTGAAGCCGTCTCAAGAACAGAATATGGCTTACTATATATCTCCCGATCTGAAGCCGATTACTTTCTCTGAAGTCGCTTTCGACGGAGAGCCGATGCCGGCAGAAGTAAACACGGTAGAATATACTCCCAATAAATTGAGAGTGTCGCAGATAAATAATCCTTTTGTATTCCCGCAAGAATATACCTACACGCTGTCGGGAGGCAAGATTACCCATCTGGCAGCAGCTACGGCAGCATTATCTCAAGGACAGTATGGCGAGTTTCCTTTGTATGTGTTTACGACCGAAGGCATTTGGGCTTTGCAACAGGGAAACGGTGCGATACTTTACAGCAACCAGCATCCGGTAAATCGTGAAGTATGTTTGTCTTCCGATTTGATTGTCCCGATAGACAATGCGGTCATTTATCTCTCTGAGCAGGGACTTATGGCTTTGCAGGGAGCCGATACAAAGTTACTCTCTCCGGTATTCGGAGGAGTCCCCGATACCCTTCCTCAGGATTTTTCAGGGAGCGAATTGTCCGATTTGAAATCGATACAGGAAACTTTTGTCTCATTTCGGGAATACATTCAGGGGAAGTGTGTCGCCGGATATAACTATATACGGCAAGAGGTCATTTTCTTAAACGCCGATTATTGTTTCTGTTATGTGTTCGGGCTATCCTTTTCCAACTGGTATTGTCGTGTCGCCGGTTGGCAGTATTTGTATAATCTCTATCCGGGCCTGCTTGCCGGCGATGCCGATGGCAAGTTGTATGATTTATGTTCCGAGATGCAGTCCGATGCGTCGGTGAGTGTCGTTTCACGCCCGATAAAGCTATATCCCGATGTGTATAAACGCATTTCCCAAATTGCATTACGTTGCAAGGCTCAGAATGCTGATCTGGTTTGTTACCTTTGGGGGGCACAAGAAGCAGAAGACCCTTATACGTTGCTTTATCGGTTTCAAGTCTCGGGAAAAGTGTCGGGGCAAATCCGAATGCGCCCCCTTTCGCCTCCGTTTAAATACCATCGGATCGGGTGGAAGGGGACAGTCTCTGCCGACGCCCATTTTGATGCGGTCGATTTGGGAATCGACGAAGTCGTTGCAAACAAAAAACTCCGTTAACGAAAAGAGTTGCCCGGGAAGTCTCTTCCTCGGGCAACTCTTTTTCGTTGACGGTATGCATATCATGCAGCTCCTTACGATTGCTCAATTCTTTTCGGCCGGAGAAGAGTCGTCCCATCCTCCTCCTAAGGCCTTGTAAAGATAGACTACGGCGATTTGCTCATCTCTGATGGCGTTGCTGAGGCCTATCTGTGCGTCAAAAAATCCCCGTTGGGCATCCAAAACGTCAAGGTAATTGATAACCCCGTTTATATATTGCAGGTGAGCTAATTCCACATATCCTTTAGATGCTTCATAGAGAATCTTTTTCAGCGTGCGGGCTTCTTTTACCTTATTGAAATTGACGATTGCATCCTTTGCTTCCTGAAAAGCTGTCAATACCGATTTTTCATATTGGTAGCAAGACTGTTTGAAGACCTCTTTCTGAGCCTTATGTTTGGCAATATTTTTCCCTGCGCCAAAAATAGGCGAAAGAATTGTACCGCTGATAAATCCGTATGGAGAACGTAAAAAATCGGTCAAATAAGTACTCTCTACACCGTAAAGGGCTGTAAGAGATAGTTTGGGAAACATATTGGTGAATGCAATACCTACTTGAGCATGTGCAGCGATTAGTTTTTGTTCGGCTTCTCTCAAATCGGGACGCCGTTCCAATAGGGTCGAGGACAATCCTACCGGAAGTTGCTCGGGCAGATAAATATCCGGATTCATTTTTGACCGGACAATAACCGTATCGTATGCACCGATCAGTAAGGAAAGTTCGTTTTCCTTTTGTGAGATCTTATTTTCCAGTTCCGGGACCAATGTCGCCGTTCGGGCAAGTTCCACTTGTGCCTGGCGGAACGACGTTTCCGAAGTCAGTCCCCCTTCAAAACGGATTTTGGCGAGTTCGAGACCCTCTTTCCATGTCTCTAATGTTTGCCGGACAATATTTAACTCATTGTCTAATGCGACAAGTTCATAATAGTATTGGGCTACTTGGGCGATCATCGACATTTGCAAGGCACGTTTCGCTTCTATCGACTCAAGGTATTCCGCGATACTCTCGGTACGTGCCCATCGCAGATTTCCCCATAAATCGACTTCCCACGATAACGAAAGTTTTCCTTCGAACGTATCGTCGTTTACCGGTTTGTCGCCTCCATAATTTGTATGTTCCCGTTCGGGATGGATAAGGGCGTTTATGGTAGGAAACAACTCACCCGTCGATATTCTTTTCCGATAGGCCAACTCTTTGATTCTCGACGCTGCAGTCAGCATGTCCTTATTATTACTGAGGGCTTTGTCGATAAGAGATTGCAGTAAGGTATCGGTATATATGCTTTTCCAATCCTGTTCGGCTATGGTCGAAGAGTCGGTTTGTCCCTCCATGATTTTTTCGGGCATGAACAATTCCGGACGGCTGTATTTTTTCCCTATTTTGCAAGAGTAAAAAACCGATAAAATAAGGATAATAAGTACTATATGTGTCGGTGATATTATTTTCTTAACCATTTCCTTTTAATCGATGCTTTAAGTTTGTATATAAGGGTAAAGAAAAAAGGAACTAAGACGATTCCGAATGTGATAGCAAAAATCATTCCGAAAAAGACACCTGTTCCGATAGACTGCCGGCTTGCCGATCCCGGTCCGTTTGCCAATACCATCGGAAGCATTCCCAGAATAAACGCAAAAGAGGTCATGACGATGGGGCGAAACCGTTGACGGGCCGCGTGAATGGCTGCATGGATAATGTCGGCACCGTTATCAACCTGTACTTTGGCAAATTCGACAACCAAAATGGCATTCTTGGCCGCCAATCCGATCAGCATCACAAGCCCTATCTGGAAATAGATGTCGTTCTCCATTCCGCAGACCCAAATTCCCAAGTATGCTCCGAATGCAGCTACCGGGAGGGAGAGCAATACCGAAATCGGGACCAACCAACTTTCGTATTGTGCTGCAAGAAACAAGAATACGAATAGGAAAACAAGCGCCAGAATAACTCCGGTTTTCCCGTCAGCCTTTTTCTCTTGGAACGAGAGTCCGCTCCATTCGATCCCGATATTGGCAGGCAGATGTTTTTGGGCGATTTCTTCCATGATTTCCATGGCCTGTCCTGAGCTGTATCCTTGAGCGGCTGCACCCCGAATGATAGACGTGGTGAACATGTTAAATCGCTTTATGCTTCCCGGTCCGGTCGTGTAGTCGGTTGTCCCAAGTGCCGTAAGAGGAATCATGGCTCCGTTGCTCCCGCGCACGAAAAACAAATTTATATTGTCTTTGTGTGCCCGATAGGGTGCCTCTGCTTGGATGTATACCTTATAAATACGATTGAACATGTTGAAGTCATTTACATATACCGAACCCGTATACGCTTTCATCGTAGAGAAAATATCGGTCATCGGTACACCCAATATGCGGGCTTTATCTCGATCTACATCGAAGTAGAGTTGAGGTATTTCCGATTGCAGAGAAGAGGACAAGCCTGTCAGTTCTTTTCGTTGTTGTGCATAGTGCATTAATGTATCTGTCGCTTGAACAAGATTTTGGAAAGTTGCATCGCCACGTGCTTCGAGTTGCATTTCAAAACCTCCCGAAGACCCCAGTCCAGGGATGACAGGCGGTGTACTCAGGAATACTTTCGACTCGGGATATTGCGAAAGGTCTTCCCGCACAGTTTCCATGATTTGTTCCACACCTACGCCATCTCTTTCTTCCCACGGTTTAAGAATTACAGTAAGTTCGCTTCGCGACTGATTGCTTCCTACACGGGGGCTGCTTCCGGTCACATTCTGTACATAAGCGACAAACGGATTTTCAAGGAGATAAGCAATAGCTCTGTCGGTCACTTTCCGGGTTCGTTCCAATGTCGCCCCTTCGGGGAGTTCCAGTTCGACCTTGAAATATCCTTGATCTTCTTGTGGCATAAAGCTGGTCGGGATAAATTTGGAAATAACGAACATGACAACCAGCATGATTCCGAATGCTGATAAAATCCTTCGCGGATTCATCATCGCTTTTTGTATGAGGTTCGAATATTTCCTGTTTCCGGCAACCAGCCAGTGATTTATGTAGCGGAAAACGATATTTTTCTTTTTCCTTTTGTCATTCGGTTTTAATAATAAAGCGCACATTGCCGGACTTAAGGTCAAGGCTACAACGGTCGATATAAGTACAGAGACGACGATCGTTACCGTAAATTGCCGATAAAGTTGCCCGGTAATACCACTGAGGAAACTTACGGGGATGAATACGGCACATAGGACCAGCGATGTTGCGATAAGGGCACTGGTCAGCCCGTTCATCGCTTTTTTCGTTGCTTCGTATGCCCCGACATGTTCTTCTTCCATGATCCGTTCGACATTTTCTACCACAACGATGGCATCATCTACGACGATTCCGATGGCAAGAATAAGTCCGAGCATTGTCAAAAGGTTCAGTGAGAATCCGAATATCAACATAAAGCCGAAAGTCCCGATCAACGAGATCGGTACGGCAATTACCGGAATAAGCGTTGCACGCCAGTTTTGCAAAGACAGAAATACAACGAGAATAACCAATCCCAAAGCCTCGAACAGTGTTTTGTACACTTCGTGGATCGATTGTGAGATATACGTTGTCATGTCGAAAGGTATTTCGTAACTCATGCCTTCCGGAAAGTTCTTGCTGATCTCTTCCATCGCATCCTTGACGGCTTGAGCCACTTCGATGGCATTTGCTCCCGGCAGCATGTATATGCCTAATACGGCAGCATTTTCGCCGTTTATTCCGCTCTCGGTGTTATACGAAGATGCTTCTAACGAAACCCGGGCAACATCTTTCAGTCGGATGAGTGACCCGTCGGGATTGGCACGGATGACAATATCCTCGAATTGAACCACCGAAGATAATCGCCCCTGTGCCGTAATGGGAACTGTGATGTCGATACCCGTAACCGGCTGTTGCCCCAAAACTCCGGCAGCCGATTCCCGGTTCTGATCTTTCAACGCATTTTGTAGATCTTGCACCGTCAGCCCGAAATTGGCAAGGCGATCGGGTTGTACCCATATTTGCATGGCGTAATAACGGCTTCCGATGTTGGAAACACGGCCTACACCCTCGATTCGGCGCAACAAATCGAGCACATTGATCGTCGCGAAGTTGCTTAAGTATATTTCATCGAATTTCGGATCGCTCGAGGTAAGGCATATTGTCATCAACTGGCTTGCCGCCTGTTTCTCTACCGAGATACCGTTTTGTATAACCTCTGCCGGAAGCCGGGATTCGGCCAGTTTTACCCGGTTTTGTATCTCTACGGCTGCCAGATCGGCATTTGTGGAGACATCAAAGGTCACAGTTGCAGAAAAACCTCCCGAGTTGGAACTGCTCGATTCCATATAAAGCATACCCGGAGTACCGTTCAACTCTTGTTCGATAGGAGTCGCTACGGCTTGTGATACTGTTGTGGCACTTGCCCCGGGATAAGATGCGCTGATTTTGACGACTGGAGGCGTAATCTGTGGATATTGGTCTATCGGCAACGAAAGAAGTCCGATAAATCCGATGATGACGATAACCAGCGACAATACGATCGACAAGACGGGGCGATCGATGAAGAAACTACTTCTCATGATTCACTCCTTTCTTCCGTAGAGCGGGGTTTCGTAGCTTCGGTTACAGGTCTGACTTTCATGCCCGGAGTCAATTTGTGGTAACCTTCGGTAACGATCTTTTCCCCTGCGGCAAGACCTCTTTCCACCACCATCTTGTTCCCGATCTCCGGCCCGATCTCCATAAATCGTTTCTCTACCGTAGAGTCTTTGCGCATAACGAAAATATAGGCGCCACCTTTCTCCAGTATTACAGATTTGCTGGGAACGACAATCGCATTTTCCCGTACGTCGAGTAATAATTTTACTTTGGTAAATTGACCCGGTAACAATACTTGATCTGGGTTAGGCATTTCTGCACGTACCGAGAAAGTACCGGTTTGCGGATCGACTTGCGGTTCGGCAAAATCGACCAATCCTTTTTGCGGATATATCGAATTGTCGGCAAGCGTAATCGTTATATAAGGTTGCCATGTGCGTGAAGTATCCTGCTGTCCGAGATTGACATTCCGCTCTTTGCTACGCAAGTAGTCCAATGCCGTCATACTGAAGTCTACCAATACCGTATCGCTTTTGACGATCGTCGCCAATAAAGATTTGCTTCCGGGGCCGACCAACGTCCCGACATCGACATGGCGCTCGCTTATGCGGCCCGAAAGCGGAGAATGTACCGCCGTATATCCCAATTCCATTTCGGCTTGGGAGAGGTCTGCCTCGGTCATATTTACAGAAGCCGTAGCACTTTCGTAAGCTGCAATGGCATTATCGAGGTCTAATCGGCTCGCTGCATTCTGTTCGTACAGAGGGCGTATGCGGTCTAAGTCGCGTTTGGCCTTCAGGGCTTGGGCTTTATCTTTGGTAAGTTGAGCCTTTACTTTGTCGACTTTCGCTTTATATTGGTCCGGATTGATGATAAACAATAATTGGTTTTTCGGCACATAAGTCCCTTCTTCAAAAAGCATTTTCTCGAGGTAACCTTCTACTCGGGCACGTACTTCGACAAATTGTTGAGCTCTGATACGTCCCACATATTCTCCGTAAATTTCAACGTCGTCGGTTTTAACCGTTTCTACGACAACCGTAGGTTCCAAGATTACGGCTTTTTCAGGGCGACTTACGATATAATAAATAATGCCGAGAATAATAATCCCAATGAGAATAAACAGTGTCTTTTTTCGATTGAATTTGGTTTGGACAATTGACTCTACAAACTTTTTCATATATATTTTTTCTAATTATTCGAATAACTAAAAGTGTATAGCAATATTTGTGCAAAAAACAGAAAGAATATCATTTCTTTGAAAATAGGGCGTTTGATTACCTGTTTTCCGGGTAAAATATCGTTTTAAAAAAATAAGGGTGTAGATATTTTCCACATCCTTGTTGAATTATTATATGCCTGATTAAAACATTTTGGCTACACGACGAACCGCTGCAACAAACGTATCGATTTCTTCTTTTGTATTATAAATGGCAAAAGATGCACGTAATACCCCTTCTACCCCTAAAACATGCATCAATGGTTGTGCACAATGATGACCTGTTCGGGTAGCAAAGCCAAGTTTGTCGAGCAACATTCCCATGTCATAATGATGAATATTTTTTACGAGAAACGAGATGACCGCACTTTTTTCCTGAGCCGTCCCGAAAATCTTCATACCTTCTATCCCTTTCAACTGTTCGGTAGCATAATGCAGCAACTCTTTCTCATGAGCCGCTATGTTTTCTATCCCGATACTGTCGATATAGTCAAGAGCCGTAGCAAAAGCCATGGTTCCGATATAGTCCGGTGTACCGGCTTCAAATTTATAAGGGAGCTCGTTAAAAGTCGTTTTTTCAAAAGAGACGTGCGATATCATTTCTCCTCCGCCTTGATAAGGAGGCATGGCATCCAACCATTTTTCTTTACCGTACAAAATGCCTATTCCGGTAGGCCCATACATCTTGTGTGCCGACAATACATAAAAGTCGACATCCAGATCTTGTACGTCTATTCGGGTATGCGGAGCCGCTTGTGCCCCATCCAGCAAGACCGGGACGTTGTGCGAATGGGCTATGGAAACGATCTCTTTTACAGGGTTTACGGTGCCCAGCACATTTGAAATATGCGATATCGATACGAGTTTTGTCCGTTCATTGAATAAAGACCGGAAAACGTCCATTTTCAACTCTCCCTTTTCATCGATCGGAACGACTCGAAGTACAATCTTTCTTCGGTTCTGAAGTAACTGCCACGGTACGATATTGGCATGGTGCTCCATTTCCGACAATATGATTTCGTCTCCGTCTTTCAAGAATGCATCGCCGAATGAACTGGCCACCAAATTTATCGATTCGGTTGTTCCCCGGGTAAAAATAATCTCGTATTCGTGTGCTGCATTCAAGTATTGTTGCACTCTCTTTCGTGCATTTTCATGACCTTCGGTCGCTTCCTGACTCAGAAAGTGGACACCCCGGTGCACATTTGCATTGATCCGGTCATATCCGTCTCTGATGGTATTGACGACACATTCCGGAGTTTGCGATGTCGCTGCATTGTCGAAATAAACCAATGGCTTTCCGTAAACTTTTTGGTTAAGTATAGGAAAATCATCCCGTATTTTCTGAATATCTAACATTTTATATCGTCTCCTTACAACTTTATTGACAGATATTACATCCTGCGCATTTGTCGAGTTCTCCGCGGAATCTTTTTTCCACTAATTGGCGCAACCTCTCTTTTAGGGCGTCCATACGTACGTTTTCAATGACATCATTGGTAAACGCAAACATCAGCAACATACGCGCCTCTGCTTCGGGAATTCCCCGTGAGCGTAGGTAGAACAGGGCGTTTTCGTCCAATTGTCCCACGGTGGCGCCATGGCTGCATTTTACATCATCGGCATATATCTCTAATTGCGGTTTTGTGTACATATGAGCCTCTTTGGTCGCGCAAAGATTCCGGTTGGTTTGGTAAGCCGAAGTTTTTTGAGCCCCTTCTCTGACGAGGATACGTCCACTGAAAGAACCCGTCGAAGAATCGTCCAATACATATTTAAACAGTTCATTGCTGGTGCAATTCGGAACGGCATGATCGATAAAAGTATGGTTGTCGACCGACTGCTTTTTATCGGCTATTGCCATTCCGCACAGACGGGCTTCTGCATGTTCTCCGACGAAGGTCATCTGATAGTCGTTTCGAGTGATTCCGTTATGCAAAGTGATTCCGTTGATAAGAACATTCGAATTTTCGGCTTGGCTTACGAAAGTCGAGGTGACCCGGCGTGTATTCAATGACGACTCTTCTATGTCGTAGTAGTCGAATACCGTGTTTTTGCCGGCATAAATTTCGGTTACTTGTGATGCCAAAAACTTGTTTTTATCCATCGTGTGGTCGCAAACCAGCAGATGGGCTTGTGCTCCCTCTTCCAATATGATCAGCAAGCGGCGGTTTACCATAAAATCGGCGTTTCCGCGCAATATATTGATCAGTTGTATCGGTTTCTCGATGATAACGCCTTTCGGTACGTACAGAAAAAATCCGTCTTGTACAAATGCCGTGTTCAGTGCGACGATCCCGTTTTTCTCGGCACAAGCCTGTTTTCCGTAATAGCGTTGTACCAGATCGGGATGAGTTTGGGCGATTTCGTTGAGACTTCCGATGAGCACTCCTTCAGGAAGTTTCACCTTCGGAGTATCTTTCGTATAGAAACTGTCATTTACGACGAAATAGAGCAATGTACTGAGATTGGGAACATCGCAACGGAATACTTCATACGGGTTTACGGGTATTTCTACACGATTCAGATTCAGCCCGTAGTCGGGTGCGAAAAGTGCAGGAATATTTGTCCGTTTATACTCTTCATTGTCCGGAGTAGGAAACCCCATCTCCCGGAAATCTGACATGGCTTTCTCCCGCAGTGCATTGAGAATCGGTGAAGCATGCTTGTCGATGAGAGAATGGTACTGGTCGTATAGTTCTATATATTGTTTTTCTATATCCATGATGTAAAAAAATAATGAAACGGTGGATGGAAAAATCTTGAGGACAGGTTATTTGTCGACCTCTTTTTTTATCCAGTCATATCCCTTTTCTTCCAATTCTAATGCCAATTCGGGACCTCCCGATTTTACGATACGTCCTTTATAGAGAACGTGTACAAAATCCGGAGCGATATAGTCGAGCAGCCTTTGGTAATGTGTGATCACAATCGTCGCATTTTGGTCCGATTTCAGTTTGTTTACCCCTCCTGCCACAATGCGTAGTGCATCTATGTCGAGACCACTGTCCGTTTCGTCCAAAATCGACAACCGGGGTTGGAGCATTGCCATCTGGAAAATTTCGTTTTTCTTCTTTTCTCCACCCGAGAATCCCTCGTTTACCGATCGGCTTGCCAGTTTGTTGTCCAGTTCTACAATTTCACGTTTCTCCCGCATCATTCGTAAGAAGTCTGTGGCCGATAAAGGTTCGAGGCCTTTATATTTGCGTTGTTCGTTTACGGCGGCACGCATAAAATTCACCATGCTTACGCCCGGTATTTCTACCGGATATTGGAAACTTAAAAATATACCTTCGTGAGAACGGTCTTCCGGAGAGAGCGATAATAAATCTTTCCCGTAAAAGGTTACCGATCCCTCTGTCACTTCGAATGCCGGATTTCCTGCCAAGACCGACGATAATGTACTCTTTCCCGACCCGTTAGGTCCCATGATTGCATGCACTTCTCCGGGTTTTACGGTCAGATTTATACCTTTCAATATCTCTTTGCCATTGATGTTGGCGTGTAAGTTCTTAATATCTAACATTATATATTGTCTTTTTTTTATTCAGGTTAAAAAATAATATCCATTATCCTACCGATCCCTCTAATGAAATCTGTAAAAGTTTTTGGGCTTCTACGGCAAATTCCATCGGGAGTTTGTTCATCACCTCTTTTGCATATCCGTTTACGATCAGTCCCACGGCATCTTCTGTCGGTATTCCCCTTTGGTTGCAGTAGAATATCTGGTCTTCATTGATCTTAGAAGTCGTTGCCTCGTGTTCTACAATAGCAGTATCATTTTTTATATCCATGTAGGGAAATGTGTGTGCTCCGCAGTGGGAACTCAGCAATAAGCTGTCGCATTGCGTGTAGTTCCGGGCATTTTCGGCCTTTGGAGAGATCTTTACCAATCCACGGTAGCTATTCTGGCTGTATCCCGCGGAGATTCCTTTAGAGACGATCGTACTTTTGGTATTTTTCCCCAAATGTATCATTTTGGTCCCTGTGTCGGCTTGTTGGTGATTGTTGGTAACGGCAACCGAGTAGAATTCACCGGTCGAGTTGTCTCCGGCAAGGATGCAACTGGGATATTTCCAAGTAATGGCCGACCCCGTTTCCACCTGTGTCCATGAGATTTTCGAATGGTCTCCTTTGCAGATTCCCCGTTTGGTCACAAAATTATAAATACCGCCTTTCCCGTTTTTATCGCCGGGATACCAGTTTTGCACCGTCGAGTATTTTACCTCTGCGCGGTCGTGGGCGATTATCTCTACGATGGCTGCATGCAGTTGATTTTCATCGCGCATCGGAGCCGTACATCCTTCGAGATAACTTACATAACTATCGTCGTCTGCCACGATCAGGGTCCGCTCAAATTGACCTGTATTGGCGGCATTGATGCGGAAGTAGGTCGACAGCTCCATCGGGCAGCGTACCCCTTTGGGAATATACACAAACGATCCGTCACTGAATACGGCCGAGTTTAAAGCGGCAAAAAAGTTATCGCGGTAAGAGACTACCGATCCCAGATATTTTTTTACCAAATCGGGATAATCTTTCACGGCTTCGCTGAATGAACAGAAAATTACCCCCAGTTCGGCCAACTTCTCCCGAAATGTCGTTTTCACCGAGACACTGTCCATGACAGCATCGACTGCAATCCCCGACAATTTCATTTGCTCCTCTAAAGAAATGCCCAGTTTATTAAAGGTTTTGAGCAATTCAGGATCGACTTCGTCGAGGCTTTTCGGCCCTTCCTTCTTTTTGGGGGCGGCATAGTAGCTGATCGCTTGATAATCGATGTCCGGAATTTCTAAATGAGCCCAATTGGGCATTGTCAAGGTTCTCCAGTGCTCATAGGCTTTTAACCTGAATTCGAGCAACCAGTCGGGTTCTCCTTTCTTTTGGGAGATGAGGCGGATCACATTCTCACACAATCCGGTCGGAATTACTTCAGTTTCAATATCGGTTACAAATCCGTATTTGTAGTCGTTCGAAGTAACATCGTTCAATATTTTATTAGGATCCTTTGTTTCCATATATCTGTTTTACATTTAGCGGTTTCCCTCTTGCACAGAACGAGAGGAAAGTATCGTAAAAATGTTTTTGTTATAAACACGCACTTATCATTTTTGGTTTGCTTATGTCTTTGTTTTCACTTTCATCTTGAAATGCATATTTCGATAAATCGAGAATAAATGGTGCAACCTTTATGATGTGGGGATAAAAAAATGAATTATCCTGTATTCTTGTATCTTTAGAATCCAACTCTTTCTGCAATAAATCATAAATATTCAGCACTACGCTTATGACGAGCACGTATTTGAATCCGCAGAAAAGTACGCCTGCCCATTTGTCCGGCAAGCCGAGATGCAACATTTTGACAAAGCGTTGCATAATCCGGGTGAGGAATTTGCAGAAAAAAAGAATAACCAAAAACGTTATTAAATAAGAGATTTTATGGTTGACATATCCATGAAACCATCCGGTTTTGTTCAATAGCAATTCGGTCAGGGGAGATAGGAAGTTGGCCCCTAAAATAGCCAGAAGTATTCCTCCCAAAGCTCCGATCTGACGAATAAGCCCCAAGTTGTAACCTCGGAAAATACTGTACAAAATGAGTATGGCAATGATTATGTCTATAATCTCTATTTTCATATTCTCTCTCTAACTCATTTATCATCAGACAGAAAAACACAGATGTTAAAAAAGTCCCGCTTTATTGGCCACTCCTTTCACATCCGTGTTTATATGATTTTTGCAAATAGTTAATCTGATCGATAGCAATGCCATCACCAAGTCTTACAGTGTTTTCTTCACTTCGACTTCTTCATACGCTTCGATCAGGTCTCCTACCTTAATATCATTGTAATTCAAGATGTTAAGACCGCATTCATATCCGGTCGCAACCTCTTTAACATCTTCCTTGAATCGTTTCAGAGAACCGAGATCTCCCGAATAGATAACGATACCGTCGCGGATAAGGCGGATTTTGTTGGTACGTTTAATCTTACCTTCTTTCACCATACAGCCGGCAACCGTACCCACTTTCGTGATCTTGAAGGTTTCCCTTACTTCGACCGTTGCGGTGATCTCTTCTTTGATTTCCGGAGAAAGCATTCCTTCCATAGCCGATTTCACCTCTTCTATGGCGTCATAAATAATGGAGTAGAGTCGTATGTCGACGCCCTCTTTTTCTGCCAACCGGCGGGCTGCCATAGACGGCCGCACTTGGAATCCGATAATTACGGCATTCGATGCAGCGGCTAACGTGATGTCCGATTCCGAAATTTGCCCGACAGCCTTGTGCAATACGTTTACCTGTATTTCGTCGGTCGATAACTTGATCAGCGAGTCGCTTAATGCTTCTACCGAACCGTCCACGTCACCTTTCACGATTACGTTCAGTTCTTGGAAGTTTCCGATGGCGATGCGTCGGCCTATATCATCGAGTGTCAATAATTTATGAGTTCTCAGTCCGAGTTCGCGTTGCAATTGTTCCCGTTTGTTGGCAATCTCCCGAGCCTCTTGTTCACTCTCCATTACATGGAAAATATCACCGGCCTGAGGAGCACCGTTCAACCCTAAGATCAAGGCAGGAGCTGATGGTCCGGCTTCGTTTATCCGGGTATTCCGTTCGTTGAACATAGCCTTTACACGTCCGTGATGAGTCCCAGCGAGGACAATATCTCCGGTATGTAAAGTACCGTTCTCTACCAATACGGTAGCAACATATCCTCTACCTTTGTCCAATGTCGATTCGATTACCGATCCCGTAGCTCTGCGGTGGGGGTTGGCTTTCAAGTCGAGCAATTCGGCTTCGAGCAATACTTTTTCGAGCAGTTCATGCACTCCCGTACCTTTTTTAGCCGAGATGTCTTGCGATTGGTATTTACCGCCCCATTCTTCGACCAGATAATTCATGTTGGCCAACTCTTCTTTTATCTTGTCCGGATTGGCGTTTGGCTTATCCACTTTGTTGATAGCAAATACGATAGGCACTCCGGCTGCCGAAGCATGGTTGATAGCCTCGACCGTTTGGGGCATCACATTATCGTCGGCAGCGACAATAATGATTGCAATATCGGTTACTTTGGCACCGCGGGCACGCATGGCGGTAAAGGCCTCATGTCCTGGTGTATCCAAGAACGTGATTCGTCTTCCGTCGTCCAGTTTCACATTGTATGCCCCGATATGTTGTGTGATTCCACCCGCTTCGCCGGCAATAACGTTCGCGTTGCGGATATAGTCGAGCAACGATGTTTTTCCGTGATCGACATGTCCCATAACCGTAACGATAGGCGGACGATGAGTCAGGTCTTCTTCCTTGTCTTCTTCTTCGGTGATAGCCTCTACGACTTCAGCGCTGACATATTCGGTTTTAAACCCGAACTCTTCTGCCACGATGTTGATCGTTTCGGCATCGAGCCGCTGATTGATGGATACCATGATACCGATACTCATACAAGTTGCAATAACGTTGTTTACCGGCACATTCATCATCACAGCCAAGTCATTGGCCGTAACAAATTCCGTCAACTTCAAGATGCGGCTTTCCTCCATTTCCTGTTCTTCCAGTTCCTGAGCCTTAGTTGCGAAAGCCTCTCTTTTTTCTTTACGCCATTTTGCGCTTTTCTTCTGACCTTTGGTCGTTAAACGGGCAAGCGTCTCTTTGATTTGCTTTTGTACGTCTTCATCGCTGATTTCGGTTTTTACCGGCTTTTTCAGTTTGAGTTTGGCATTCTTCTGATTTCCGTTATTATTCCGAGATTGCGGATTGGTCGTAGGCGCATTTTTTTCGATATCTATCTTTTCTTTCCGGATACGTTTACGTTTTTTACGTTCCATATCCGAATCTTGAGACTCGTTTATCTGAGAGTCGGCCATGGCAACTTTTTTCAGTTCGTTGCGTTGCTTATCCTTGGCCTCGCGTTCTTTTCTTTTTTCTTCCTTGTTTTTTTTCTTCGGACGGGTTTGTTGGTTTAATGACGAGAGATCTATCTTGCCGACAACATTGATGTTTGTCGTCAATTTAGGACGGTTCAACATAAATATTTCATCATCTTTCGCCTCTTTATCTTGGGCCGGTTCCTCCTCTTCTTCGATCTCTTCCTCTTCTTCTTCCGAAATGGCAAAGTCTTCCTCTTCCTCTTCGTGATCTTCTTCCATTTCCGGTTCCGAAGCTTCATTGTCCGATACCGGTTCTGAGATCGGTGCCACCACCTCTTCTTCCGCTTTGGCAATCTCTTTCTTTTCAGTATTTTGATTGGCCTCTTCGTTTACCGTCTCCTTTTCGTGAACGTTGTTGACGGTAACGACCGGTTCCTCTTTTTTAGCAGTTACCGGACGATACAAATTGTCCAAATCGATTTTCCCTACTTGTTTGATTTTGGGCTTTAATTCTTCGTCTATCGTTGTAGCTATTTCGGTACTTCCCGATACATTGTCCGATGCGGGTTCTTCTTCGTAGCCTTCGAGAGCGACGGTTGTTTTGTTTTTGTCTTTGTTATGGCGCTCCTGACTGATGCGTTCCGATTCTATTTTCAGATCTTTGTCTGTGCTGAATTCTTTTACCAGCAGGGCATATTGTTCGTCACTGATTTTCGTATTGGGGTTCGACTCAATAGAAAATCCTTTTTTTTGCAGAAAATCGACAGCCGTCTGAATTCCTACATTTAAATCTCTTGCTACTTTATTTAACCTTATCGTCATAATCGTTTTTTAACGTTATACAGAATATAAAAGAAGAATGTCGCGCCGCAATTCCGGGAGATTTCCTTTTGATGAGGAGGAAATAGGGCATCCGCCTTACTTCGCAGTAGGACGGATCAATCTTTTATCCTTCTTCTTCTTCTTCGAATTCTGCTTTTAATATACTAATTATTTCATCAACAGTGTTTTCCTCGAGATCGGCTTTTTCAATCAGATCTTCACGGGACATGGCCAATACGCTCTTGGCCGTAGCGCATCCGATAGCTTTTAAGGCTTCAATAACCCATTCGTCTATCTCATCTTTAAATTCATCCAGATAGATATCTTCTTCTTCGGCTTCATCGATGTCTCGATAAACGTCGATGGTGTATCCGGTCAGCATACATGCCAGTTTGATGTTGAGACCGCCCTTACCGATAGCAAGCGATACCTCTTCCGGTTTCAAAAATACTTCGGCTTTCTTCTCTTCTTCATTCAAGCGGATCGAAGAGATTTTTGCCGGACTTAAAGCCCGTTGGATAAACAGGGAAGTGTTCGATGTATAATTGATTACATCGATGTTTTCATTTCTCAACTCTCTCACGATACCGTGAATACGAGCTCCTTTTACCCCTACGCAGGCTCCGACCGGATCGATACGGTCGTCATAAGATTCTACCGCAATTTTAGCGCGTTCTCCCGGTATGCGTGCTACTTTGCGAATAGTGATCAATCCGTCGTGTATTTCCGGAACTTCCAATTCGAACAGTCGTTTTAAGAACTCTTCCGAAGTTCTCGATATGATAATTTTAGGATTGTTGTTTTTGTTATCGACACGGGCAACAACGGCTCTGGCCGTTTCTCCTTTTCGATAAAAGTCCGAAGGTATCTGTTCGGTTTTGGGCAACAAAAGCTCATTGCCTTCGTCATCGATAAGCAGCATCTCTTTTTTCCAGATCTGATAAACTTCTGCACTTACGATCTGGCCGATCTTATCTTTATATTTGTTGTAGATCGCATCTTTTTGTAGTTCCAATATCTTTGATGCCAACGTTTGGCGCAGATTCAAGATTGCCCGGCGTCCGAAGTTTTCGAAGATTACCTCGTCCGTAACTTCCTCGCCGATCTCATAATCGTTGTCGATTTTTTTGGCCTCGGATAGAGAAATTTGCAAATTGGGGTCGTTCACTTGTCCGTCTTCGACGACCTCCCGGTTTCTCCATATTTCGAAGTCCCCTTTGTCGGGATTTACAATAACATCGAAGTTTTCGTCCGTCCCGAACATTTTTGCTAATACGTTACGAAACGATTCCTCCAACACGCTGATCATTGTAGTTCTGTCAATGTTCTTCAGTTCTTTAAATTCCGAGAACGTGTCAACCATGCTGATTGCTTCCTCTTTCTTGGCCATATTTATTTAAATCTGATTAAATATTTTGTATATTTTATTTCATCATAACCAAAAACCATGTCTTCCGAAACTTCCACTTTTCGTTTGCTGGTCTCTGTTTTTACTTTCTTTGTGATCGTGACAACGAATTTGTTCTCGTCGGCTTCTTTCAAGATACCGCTGAGTTTTACTCCCGATTTTGTAAGTACTTCGACCTCGTTCCCGATATTTTTTTCATATTGTTTCAATACCTTGAACGGGGAAGTAATTCCGGCCGAACCAACTTCGAGCTCATAGTCTTCGATATCTCGGTCGAGATGTTGCTCGATGAATCGATGTAAAGACGAACACTGTTCTATGTCGACCCCTTTCTCGTTATCTATCTCAACGACAATAACATTGTCCGGTTTTATCTGGACGTCGACAATAAAACAATCTGTCCCCGACAATCCTTTTTCTACAAGTTCCCTTACAAAATCTTTTTCTATCATTTAAATACGCTGTTTTTAGAAAAAAAGGGGACAAATCGGTTATTGGCTTGAATCGCTCTGTATCAGAACAAAACGAGGGGGCTATGCGCCCCCTCCTTCGTCTCCCTTTTGCGTTGCAAATATACAAAATATAGGTACGTCAACAAATAGTTGTGCGTTATTTTCCTGTCATAATGTAAATTTATTTCATTATTTTAATATATATTTTGATATATTTATATAGTCTCTATTCGATGGGGAATGGAAAAGCTTTCAACTCTTTTTCCAGGATTTTTGCATTTCCCCGGCAGTAAAGGTCGCACAATTGGTGGAAGTGTTTCCCGTGGTTCATCTCCGATAAGTGAGCCAATTCGTGGAAAATGACATAATCGATCAATCGTTCGGGCAAAAACATCAGGTGGTACGACAAGAGTATGTTACCGCGTATATCGCATCTGCCCAGTCTCTTTCGCCCGTGCGAGATACCCACGTGGTGGTAGGTCAGGTTCAACTCTTTAGACAGGCGGTCGAGTCTTGGCGGCAAATACTGTTCAGCTTCCCGTTTCAGAAAACGTTTGATTCCCGAAGCGATGGTTTTTTGCACGTTGGCCGATTCGAAGTCGGCTTCGTCCGGGCAAAAAATGAAAAGAGTGTTATCTTGTAATTTAAACAAAAAATGATTTTTCCGATGTGTCTGTATGGCTATCGAGAAACTTCGGGTCTCGAGCAGCATGCCCGGACGTAAAATCTTCTCCTGCTTTTTCGCATATATTTTTCGGATATTCTCTCGGTTTTTGTCTATCGACTCTATGATTTGTGTCTGCGTAATGCCTTTCGGAATCGTTATTTGCAGTGCATTGTCTCTTATTTTGAAAATAAGATGTCGGGCTCTCGGGTGCAGTAACAGGGTTATCGTACCGAACTCATCGTCTCTGTATTGGAATTTTTTCATGGGGACAAATATATCTTTTTTATTAGACTTTATGCAATTCGGAGAACATCGGTTTTGGCAAAAGCCGTGAGAATGCGATCGCAGGAAGGT
>CASFRL010000122.1 GCA_949297285.1 uncultured Bacteroidales bacterium | reverse complement strand
TCGGCTTATATCGATTCTTCCGACGTCTCACGGAGTCCTGTCCTTAATATATCGGAGAGAGAAAAACTCGAAACCGTTTATTTCCGTAAATCTCCCCACGATGAGAAAACGATAATTTTGGGAAAGAAACATTCCGGAATGGATGAGGTCATATCTCCGCAAGGTATGGAGGCGATGATGAATGAGACATTTAAGGACGTAGATCTGTTCAAGAATAATATTTCGTTGTTTACCAATAAATTTGTGAGCCCATTGTCTTCGATCGGGCCTTCTTTCTACAAATATTATTTGTCCGATACGGTAGTCTTCGATGGCGATTCTTGTGCGATTTTATCCTTTGCTCCGGCCAATTCAGAGTCGTTCGGCTTTGTCGGGCAGATGTGGGTGACTTTAGATTCTACGTGGTTTGTAAAGAGAGCCTGTTTGCTCTTGGCGACGGATATCAATTTGAACTTTGTCGAAAACATGAAAATCGACCAGTGGTACAGTCGGGCTCCTGACGGGACGCGCTTGATTCAAAAGGATTTTCTGACTACTGATTTTAAATTGAAGTCGGACAGTAAAAGCGGAATACATGCCCGGAGATTGGTTTCGTTCAAAGACCATTCTTTTGACCCGCCTTCGGATATGTCGGTATTCGATATGCCGGAAAAAGAGAAATTGGCCGATGGTGCGGAATCTCGTAAAGAAGAGTTTTGGGAGGAACATCGGCATGAGCCTTTACAAGGAAAAGAAAATCTGGTTTCCCGAATGATGGCACAATTGCGTTCTTATCCGGTTTTTTATTATACCGAGAAGGTTATCGGAGCCTTGGTTGCCGGATATATTCCGACACGAAAAGAGAAGAATCTGATCGATTTAGGACCGATGAACACGACTATCAGCGGAAACTCGCTGGAAGGTGCCCGATTTAGAGTCGGTGGTGTGACGACGGCAAACCTGAATCCTCATTGGTTTGCCAAAGCATATTTGGCGTATGGAACAAAAGATGAGCGATTAAAATATCTGGCCGAAATCGAATATTCGTTTCCGAAGAAAAAAGAGCATCAAAACGAGTTTCCCATCCATTCGTTAAAAGCATCCTACAATTATGATATCGATCAATTGGGACAACATTATTTATATACCAATAAAGATAACGTATTTCTTTCTGTAAAACGCAAGAGAGACAGTCGGATTACGTATCTTCGGGATGCCCGGTTAGAATACACGAGAGAGTTTTATTCGGGATTTTCCTATAAAGCTATTTTACGTTATCAAACCCAATATGCAACTCCGGGCTTTGTTCCGTTTCTTAGAATGACAGAAACGGCAGGAGAATATGCCCCTGTGAAAAACTATTCGGTGGGAGGTTTGGAGATACGGTTGAGGTATGCGCCGAACGAGAAATATTACCAGAGCAAATCGTACCGTTATCCTGTCTCTCTGGATATGCCGGTTTTTACTTTGTCCCATATCGTTGCGCATAAAGGCATATTAGGAAGCAATTATTCATATAATTGCACCGAATTCGGGTTTCAGAAAAGATTTTGGTTTTCGGCATTCGGATATACCGATATTATATTGCGTGCCGGAAAGGTTTGGGATAAAGTCCCGTTCCCGTTATTGCTCATTCCGAATGCGAATCTTTCATATACGATACAGCCCGAATCGTTCACCCAAATGAATGCTATGGAATTCTTGAACGACCGGTATTGCTCTTGGGATGTAACCTATTATGCAAATGGCTGGATATTTAACCGGATTCCGTTCCTGAAAAAATTGCAGTGGAGAGAAGTCGCTACATTTCGAGGATGGTATGGCGATTTGAATGCCAAAAATATTCCGACGGCAGAAAACGGCCTGTTCGTTTTCCCGTCAGGCAGTTATGTTATGGGTAAAGTCCCTTATATGGAAGCCGGAGTCGGAATAGAGAATATTTTTAAATTTCTTCGATTAGACTATATTTGGCGTCTGACCTATAAAGATCATCCTTATATCAACAAACAAGGAGTCAGATTTTCCATGAGATTTACATTCTGATGCGGGGTATATAAAAGCAAGGCCTTCCTTTTCTGAAAAAGAAGGCCTTGCTTTTATCTCTCTCTTGTTTTTTTAGAGGTCTAAAATGCGTTTGAAGTATTTAATGGTTTCTTTCAATCCGTCTTCCAATGCAATTGTCGGTTCCCATTTGAGCTTTTCTTTTGCTAACGAAATGTCCGGACGTCTTTGCGTAGGATCGTCAGCCGGAAGAGGCATAAAGACCAATTTCGATTTCGAACCGGTCAGGTGAATCACTTTCTCTGCCAATTCGAGCATGGTAAATTCTCCGGGATTTCCAAGATTGACAGGACCGATGAATTCTTCGTTTTCCATCATTCGTATCATCCCTTCCACTAAATCGCTTACATATTGGAAACTACGGGTTTGCAGACCGTTTCCGTAAATCGTAATATCTTTACCTTGTAATGCCTGTACGATAAAGTTCGAGACAACCCGCCCGTCTTGCGGGTGCATATTGGGTCCGTAAGTATTGAATATGCGAATGATGCGAATATCGACATTGTTGCGCCGATGATAGTCCATGAATAACGTTTCTGCACAGCGTTTGCCTTCGTCATAGCAAGAACGGATACCGATCGGGTTTACATTCCCCCAATAGCTTTCGACTTGCGGATGTACGTGCGGATCGCCGTAGACTTCGCTCGTCGAGGCTTGCAAAATCCTTGCATGGGCTCTTTTGGCGATACCTAAAACGTTGATAGACCCCAGTATAGACGCTTTTATGGTTTGAATAGGGTCATATTGGTAGTGAATGGGCGATGCCGGACATGCCAGATTGTATATCTGGTCGGTCTCAAGATAATAGGGCATCGTAATATCGTGGCGAATAACCTCGAAATAGGGATTTTTCAATAAATGAACAATATTGGCTTTATTTCCGGTAAAGAAGTTGTCTAAACAGAGTACTTCATTGCCTTCGTTTAAAAGACGTTCGCATAAATGAGAACCGATAAATCCGGCTCCTCCGGTAACTAATATTCTTTTTTTCATAAAGGAATAATTGATAAATCGTAGATCCCGTTTTCAAGATCTTTATTTCAAATTGTCTTTTTTTCTCCGTCTGCATCAATAGAAAAAACTTCTTGAAACGGCATCGGAAAAATGCAAGACAGAATCTCCATGAGCAAATTTCGTAAAAAAATATGTATGATCGAAATTTATTTCCGTATTCTTTTAAAACGAGTATAAAAAAGTTTATATTCGTTTTTGATTTGTTATTGGTGGCATGATGAAAGCACGAGATAAAATGGTCATAACCGATTGGGCGATGGAAGACCGCCCTCGGGAGAAGATGCTCTTGAAAGGAATACGTTCTTTATCGAATGCCGAATTGGTGGCGATATTGATAGGGTCGGGCAATAGAAAAGAGACTGCTGTTGAATTGTCGCAACGAATATTGAACCATGTCGGGAACAGCTTGAGCCGGTTGGGAAAACTATCGGTACAAGACTTGGTTGGACAATTTGAAGGAATAGGGGAGGCAAAAGCCATTAGTATTATTGCGGCATTGGAACTGGGGCGAAGGCGCAAAAGTGAGGATGTCTCGATGAGACGGAAAATAACGTGCAGCCGCGATGTCTATGATTTGATGTATGCTTCAATGGTAGATTTGCCACAAGAAGAGTTTTGGATCGTCTTGTTGAATGCCTCTAATACGGTATTGGATACGATCCGTATCAGTCAGGGAGGTACCGCTGCGACGTTGGTCGATGTCCGGTTGATTTTAAAACCTGCGATTTTACAGCAAGCCTCCTCAATAATGTTGTGCCATAATCACCCCTCCAATAATGCGATGCCGAGTCAGGCCGATTGCGAACTGACAGCCAAAGTTTCAACGGCCGCATCCCTTTTAGATATTCGTGTACTCGATCACTTGATCATTTGCGAAAGCGGCTATTATAGTTTTGCCGATGAAGGCCGGTTATAAGAAGGGTCGATAAAGAGCCCGTAAAGATAAAAGTGAAGCCCTGATGTCGTAACGTTGCAACATCAGGGCTTTACCTTTAAGATTATCAATTTGTTTGTGATGTTATTCGTCGGTTTTGTACCACTCGGAATACATCAAGTAATTTTTGGCAATCTTTTGATTGATCTCTTTCGACTGTTCCGGGTCTACCATCTTGATAAACTTGGCCGGGGTGCCACCCCATAACTCGCCCGGTTTAATTTCTGTTTTGCTTAAAACAACAGAACCGGCGGCCACGATAGCCCCTTCTCCTACAATAGCATGATCGAGAATTACCGATCCCATGCCGACAAGAGCTCCGCTTTTTACAGTAGCTCCATGTATGGTTACATTGTGACCGATCGAAACATCGTCTCCGATTTCTATCGTCGACTTCTGGTAAAGCGTATGCAATACCGATCCGTCTTGAATGTTTACACGGTTTCCGATACGGATCGAGTTTACATCTCCGCGTAAAACCGTATTGAACCATATACTGCAGTCGTTGCCTAAAACGACATCGCCGATTAGAGTCGCATTATCGGCCAAAAAACAGTTGTTCCCTATCTTGGGTGTATATCCTCTAACTTTTTTAATGAGAGCCATAATTCGATATTTAAAGTTTATCTGTTGCTTTTCTCAACCAATCTTTCGATGCATCGTCCAAGGCCGGACTTAATTTCTCGAATACGGTTTGGTGATAGTTATTTAACCATGCGATTTCTTCTTCGGTTAATAAAGATTTGTCGATGGCCTTTTTATCGATCGGGAAAAGCGTCAGGGTTTCAAATTTGTAAAATTTGCCGAAGTCGGTTTCTGTATCTTCGACCACTAATGTCAGATTTTCGGTACGGATGCCGTATTCTCCGGCAATATACACTCCCGGTTCGTTCGATGTAACCATTCCCGGAGTTAGCGGAGTTGGGTTTTCTTCTAATCGGATATTTTGAGGCCCTTCGTGCACATTAAGAAAATGCCCTATTCCGTGTCCCGTCCCGTGCAGGTAATTTAATCCCTCGTTCCAAAGAAATCTCCGTGCTAAAATATCGATTTGAGAACCTCTCGTACCTTGCGGGAAGCGGCAGGTCGCAATGCCGATATGCCCTTTTAACACCAATGTGAAGTCACGCTTCTGTTTAGAACTCAATTCTCCCAGTGCGACGGTACGGGTAATGTCGGTTGTCCCGTCAAGGTATTGTGCACCCGAGTCGATCAATAAAAATCCTTCGGGTTTTAGTGTCGCATTTGTCTCGGGTGTTGCGCTATAATGCACGATAGCACCGTGGGCGTTGAATCCGGCTATGGTAGAAAAACTCTCTCCCACGTAAAGGGCTTGCTGAGAGCGGAATTCTCTTAACTTCTCGCTAATGGTGATTTCGGTTACATTCCCGTCCTTGACGTGCTCTTCTAACCATCGGAAGAAGTGTACCAATGCAACGCCGTCGCGCAACATGGCATCTTTGAATCCGGCAATTTCGACCTTGTTTTTCAAACTTTTTTCCCATGTGATAGGAGAATTGCTAAAGATTATCTTTCGATCTTTAGGAATGGCATTTACCAGACTGTAATTGATCTTGCGCGGGTCAATGTGCAATCTTTCCGACTCGGAACGGTTGCTTAGAAAATCATAAATTTTTTCGTACTGTGCAAGTTTAAAGCCGTTTGCCTGTAAATATTCAGCGGTAGACTTGTCTATTTTCTTGGCGTTGATAAATAAAATACGTTCCTGTTCCGATATATAGGCATAACAGATACCCACGGGGTTGCACGGCACGTCTGTCCCTCGGATATTCAGCAACCATGCAATTTCGTCCAGCGCAGCTAATAAAATGGCATTGGCGTTATTCTCTTTTATTTTGGCCAATATTCTGGAAATTTTGTTTTCGAGAGATTCACCGCTATATTTTTCGGGATATACATATATAGGATCGGTAGGGACTGGCGGCCTTTCGGTCCATATCTGTTCGAAAGGTGTAAAATCGGAAACCAGCGATAACCCTTTCTCTTCGAAAAACTCTTTCAGTTGCTTGGCTTCGCTGTATGAAAACATAGAACCGTCTATGCCGACAACAGACCCTGAAGGCAATATTTCGACCAACCATTCCCGTATCGAGGGTGTCTCGGGCAGTCCGTCTTTGAACAAGACGAAATCGCTCCCGGCAAGTTGTATCTCAGCTTGGAGAAAATAGCGGGAGTCGGTCCATAACCCGGCTTTCTCGCTTGTTACCACAGCGGTTCCGGCCGATCCGTTAAATCCCGAAATCCATCCGCGAGATTTCCAATGATCAGCACTATATTCGCTTAAGTGGGGATCTGTCCCCGGTATGATAAAAGCCGATATTCCCCGTTCGTTCATGAGCTGACGGAGAGCTTTTACGCGATCTAAAGTTGGATTTTTAGTCATATTTGCATAAATTTTATGTCTTACTTTACAAAAAATAAAGATACAATTACCCTTCTGATTTGATATATAAAGGGTTATACCCTTGCTTACAAAGGTATGATTTAATCTTCAGAAAAGAAAAATAATTTTGATTGTTTCACCTTTATATAATCCTATATAATACTGATTCGGAAAGCAAATCGCCACGGTCATATCCTAAACGGCGTAAGCAACTGTCATGGTGCAAAAAATGTAAAAAAAGGAACACTAAATCATGAAAATAATACCGAAAGGTTTGTTTATCAAGAAACAATGTTTAATTTTGCACCGCGTTTTGAAACGATAAAAATCTTTTAATAATAAAAAATATGATAGTAGTTCCAGTAAAAGAAGGCGAAAACATTGAAAAAGCATTGAAGAAATTCAAAAGAAAATTTGAAAAAACAGGTGTTGTTAAAGAACTTAGAAACAGACAGGCATTTGAAAAACCGTCCGTTACTAATCGCAAAAAAATAATGCGCGCCATTTATATTCAAAAATTGCAACAAGTAGAGGAATAAAAACAATCCCTTTAGTTGGAAGATTGAATTCTTTTCTTTATATTCGTAGCGTGAGTCAAAAGCTGCGCTCTTTATGTGGATTGAATCATTTTTAAGATATATTCGGTATGAGAAGAACTATTCTTCCCATACCGTTCTGTCTTATAAAAATGATTTATTTCAGTTTGAAGCCTACGTTACTCGTGAAACGGGCGTGTTTGCCCCGGAAACTATCGATCTGGATATTGTTCGTAATTGGGTCGTTAGTTTGGTCGAAGAGGGTATGACTCCCCGTTCTGTAAGTCGTAAGGTTTCTGCGGTGCGTTCGTTCTTTAAGTTTTTGCTTCGAAAAGGGGTTGTCTCCACCATCCCGACACGGAATATCCAATTACCTAAAATTCGGAAGCCGTTACCGGCTTTTCTGAAAGAAAAAGAGATGGATTTCTTGTTGGATGATGTCGATTTCGGTACCGGATTTAGGGCTGTCAGAGACCGTTTGATTATCGATACTTTTTATTCTACCGGAATTCGTTGCGGAGAGTTGATCGGTTTGAAAGATGCGGATGTAGACATCACTGCTTCTGTATTGAAAGTGACAGGAAAGCGTAATAAACAGAGAATAATCCCTTTTGGTGAAGAGCTTCGGACTCGGATCGAGGAATATCGAACTGTCAGAGATCGGGATGTGGCGAAAACGTGTGATTCTTTTTTTATAAAAGAAGACGGTAAACCCCTTTATCCCGAACTGGTGTATAGAACGGTGACCTGCTATCTGAGCAAGGTGAGCACATTGACTAAGAAGAGCCCGCACGTGTTGCGCCACACATTCGCTTCGGCAATGCTGAATAACGGCGCAGAACTGAATAGCGTAAAAGAGCTGCTTGGACATAGTTCGTTAGCTTCGACGGAAGTATATACGCATATTACGTTCGAAGAATTAAAACAAAGTTATAAACAGGCTCATCCTCGAGCCGAAAGAAAAGGAGGACGTTATGAAAATTAGTATTCAATCGATTCATTTTGATGCTTCGACACAGCTCGAAAGTTTTATCCAGAAAAAAGTTGCGAAATTGGGTCAGTATTGTGACGATATCATGTCGGCAGAAGTCGTCTTGAAAGTCGTTAAACCCGAAACCGCTCAAAATAAAGAGGCTTCGATAAAATTGTTGGTTCCAAAGTCTGACGATATCTATTCCAGTAAAATCGCCGACACGTTCGAAGAAGCTATCGATGTAGCTGTTGATGCCCTGATAAAGCAGTTACAGAAAATGAAGAAAAAAATGAGGGCTTGATAAAAAAAGAAGGTAATATTTTTGTAGTTTAAAATTTATCGCTAAATTTGCACCCGTTTCGCATTAGGTGAACAGTAGCGTTGACGGGTGCAAATTGCCGATGTAGCTCAGTTGGCCAGAGCACGTGATTTGTAATCTCGGGGTCGTGGGTTCGAATCCCTCCATCGGCTCGATAATTTTTTTTGGGCGAATACCAGAGTGGCCAAATGGGGCAGACTGTAAATCTGCTGTCTTACGACTTCGGTGGTTCGAATCCATCTTCGCCCACAATTTATTGCGGGAATAGCTCAGTTGATAGAGCATTAGCCTTCCAAGCTGAGGGTCGCGGGTTTGAGTCCCGTTTCCCGCTCTAAATGCCAATGTAGCTCAGCGGTAGAGCACTTCCTTGGTAAGGAAGAGGTCACGGGTTCAAGTCCCGTCATCGGCTCTTGTTATGAATGCTAATCATTAATCAAAAATAAATAACAAGTTAAGTTATGGCTAAAGAACAGTTTCAACGGACAAAGCCTCATGTTAATATTGGTACTATCGGTCATGTTGACCACGGTAAAACCACTTTAACTGCTGCTATCACCACAGTGTTGGCAAAAAAAGGTCTTTCAGAATTGAAGTCTTTCGATCAGATCGACAATGCTCCTGAAGAAAAAGAAAGAGGTATTACGATTAATACTTCACACGTAGAATACGAAACAGAAAAACGTCACTATGCGCACGTTGACTGTCCGGGTCACGCCGACTATGTGAAGAACATGGTTACTGGTGCTGCTCAGATGGACGGTGCAATTATCGTAGTTGCAGCAACTGATGGTCCTATGCCTCAGACTCGTGAACACATCCTGTTGGCTCGTCAGGTAAACGTACCTCGTTTGGTTGTATTCTTGAACAAATGCGATATGGTTGACGACGAAGAAATGCTCGAACTTGTAGAAATGGAAATGAGAGAATTGCTGTCTGCTTATGAATATGATGGCGATAATACTCCTATCATCCGTGGTTCTGCTCTCGGTGCATTGAACGGAGAACCTCAATGGGAAGAAAAAGTTCTTGAATTGATGAACGCAGTTGACGAATGGATTCCTCTGCCTCCGCGTGATGTTGATAAACCGTTCTTGATGCCTGTTGAAGACGTATTCTCTATCACAGGTCGTGGTACTGTTGCAACAGGTCGTATCGAAACTGGTGTTATCAAAGTAGGTGACGAAGTTCAAATTATCGGTTTGGGTGCAGATGGTAAGAAATCTGTTGTTACCGGTGTTGAAATGTTCCGTAAACTTCTCGATCAAGGAGAAGCTGGTGATAACGTAGGTTTGTTGCTCCGTGGTATCGACAAAAACGAAGTTAAACGTGGTATGGTAATCTGCCATCCGGGACAGATCACTCCTCATTCTAAATTCAAAGCTCAAGTATATATCTTGAAGAAAGAAGAAGGTGGTCGTCACACTCCGTTCCACAACAAATATCGTCCTCAGTTCTATATCCGTACATTGGATGTAACAGGTGAAATCACTTTGCCGGAAGGAACTGAAATGGTAATGCCGGGTGACCACGTTACGATTACCGTAGATTTGATCTATCCGGTTGCTATCAATGTAGGTTTGCGTTTCGCTATCCGTGAAGGTGGACGTACAGTAGGTTCTGGTCAGATTACAGAAATCCTTGACTAAAAATAAATCTTTTCAATCAGCCTGAAAAGGCTGATTGAAATTTAAGGATACGGGTCTAGCTCAGTTGGTAGAGCACTGGTCTCCAAAACCAGGTGTCGGGAGTTCGAGTCTCTCGACCCGTGCAAACTCAAAAAGAGAATGAAAAAGATACTTGCAAATATAAAAGAATCTTATAACGAATTGGTTTATAAGGTGTCTTGGCCAACCAAATCCGAGTTGAGCAATAGTGCTGTAGTTGTTATGTTTGCTTCCCTAATTATAGCTATAGTAGTATTTGCGATGGACCAGTGTTTTGACCATATCATGCAGTTCATTTATAACAAAATGTTCTAATCGGGGGAGATAAAAATGTCTGAACAAAAAAGAGGATGGTACGTCTTACGTGCCATTAGCGGTAAAGAGAACAAGGTCAAGGAATATCTTGATGCAGAAATCAAGAATACTGATCTTGGCAATTATGTGTCTCAGGTTTTGATCCCAACCGAAAAGGTTTATTCTGTTCGTAACGGAAAGAAGATTACCAAAGAAAAGAATCTTTATCCGGGTTATGTCTTCGTTGAGGCGCTTCTTGTAGGAGAGGTGTCGCATCGTTTGCGCAATACGACGAATGTTATCGGCTTTTTAGGCGGGACAACAAATCCCGACCCGTTAAGACCGGCCGAAGTTAGTCGGATGTTAGGTGCCGTAGATGAACTTCAAGAAAGTGGGGAAGAGTTGAATATCCCTTATTTTGTCGGCGAGACTGTAAAAGTAAATTACGGTCCGTTCAACGGCTTCAGCGGTGTCATCGAAGAGGTAAACAACGAAAAGAAGAAGCTGAAAGTTATGGTGAAAATATTTGGGCGAAAAACCCCGCTCGAATTAGGTTTTATGCAAGTCGAAAAGGAGTAGCAGAGTGGTTACGCACTTGTGTTATGCCTGTTTTATAACAAATCAAATTATTAGACAAAATGGCTAAAGAAATTGCTGGACAGATCAAATTACAGATTAAAGGAGGTGCAGCAAACCCATCTCCCCCTGTAGGACCGGCTTTGGGTTCTAAAGGGATTAATATTATGGAGTTTTGCAAGCAATTCAATGCCCGCACTCAAGACAAAGCCGGAAAGATTTTACCTGTTGTAATAACCTATTACAGCGACAAATCTTTCGATTTCATCGTTAAGACTCCTCCTGTTGCCATTCAACTGCTCGAAGCAGCAAAGGTAAAGAGTGGTTCGGCAGAGCCTAATCGTAAAAAAGTGGCTTCGATTACTTGGGATCAGGTCAAAGCAATTGCTGAAGACAAAATGGTCGATTTGAACTGTTTTACTTTAGAATCAGCGATGACAATGGTTGCTGGTACAGCTAGAAGTATGGGTATAACCGTAAAGGGGGAATTCCCGGTAAATAATTAATAAACTTCAATTGAAATGGGTAAACTGACAAAAAATCAAAAGTTAGCTTTAGACAAAATTGAAGCAGGGAAGGCCTATTCACTTAGCGAAGCTTCAGCTTTGGTAAAAGAAATTACTTTTACAAAGTTTGATTCTTCTGTTGATGTGGATGTTCGTTTAGGCGTTGACCCACGTAAAGCTAACCAGATGGTGAGAGGCGTTGTTTCTCTCCCTCATGGAACCGGAAAGCAGACTCGGGTATTGGTACTTTGTACGCCCGATCAGGAAGCCGATGCTAAAGCTGCCGGTGCCGACTATGTCGGGTTAGATGAATATATTGAAAAAATCAAAGGCGGTTGGACAGATATAGACGTGATCATCACCATGCCTGCTATTATGGGTAAAATCGGTGCATTAGGTCGTGTATTAGGTCCCCGTGGTTTGATGCCTAATCCTAAGAGCGGTACTGTTACTAACGAAGTTGGTAAAGCAGTAAAAGAAGTAAAACAAGGTAAAATTGATTTCAAAGTAGATAAGAATGGTATTGTACACGCTTCTGTAGGAAAAATATCTTTCTCTGCCGAACAAATTCGCGACAATGCAAGAGAATTTATTTCGACTTTGATAAAATTGAAACCGACGACTGCTAAAGGTACGTATGTTAAGAGTGTTTATCTTTCAAGCACAATGAGTCCGGGTATTAAAATCGATCCGAAGTCAATTGATGAGATTTAAAAAATTGAATTATGAAGAAGGAAGATAAAAGCACAGTAATAGAACAGATTGCAGCAACACTCAAAGAATACAGCCATTTTTATCTGACTGAAACTTCTGCGTTGAATGCCGAAAAAACAAGCGCATTGAGACGTGCATGTTTCAAGAATGATATTAAAATGCTGGTTGTAAAGAATACTTTGTTGCATAAAGCAATGGAAAGTCTGGATACCGATTATAGCCCGCTTTACGACTGCTTGAAAGGTTCTACGACCATAATGTTCTCTAATACAGGTAATGCACCTGCAAAATTGATCAAGGATTTTAAGAAAGAATCTGATCTTCTTGGTTTCAAGGCTGCTTATGTTGAAGAAAGCTTCTATGGAGCCGATCAACTCGATGCATTGGTTGCTATTAAGAGTAAAAATGAACTTATCGCTGATGTTATTGCTTTGTTACAATCGCCTGCGAAGAACGTTGTATCGGCATTGCAATCAAGCGGTTCTACAATACATGGAGTGTTGCAAACTCTATCGGAAAGATAATTTTTTAGAAAATAAATTAGTAAAAATAACAAATTAAATCATACAAAAATGGCAGATTTAAAAGCTTTTGCAGAACAATTAGTAAACCTGACCGTAAAAGAAGTAAACGAACTTGCTCAAATCTTGAAAGACGAGTACGGTATTGAACCTGCTGCTGCAGCTGTTGCTGTTGCTGCTCCTGCTGCTGCTGGTGCAGCTGCTGAAGAAAAAACATCTTTCGATGTTGTTTTGAAAGCTGCTGGTGCTAACAAGTTGGCTGTTGTTAAATTAGTAAAAGAACTGACAGGTCTTGGTTTGAAAGAAGCTAAAGATTTGGTTGACGGTGCTCCTAACAATTTGAAAGAAGGTTTGGCTAAAGCTGACGCTGAAGCATTGAAAAAACAATTAGAAGAAGCTGGAGCTGAAGTTGAACTTAAATAGTATTTCCTGATATTCAGGTACTTTGGTAAAGAGTCCTCAGTGAGAGGCCTCTTTACCTTTTTGTGTATATATTTTAAATTAAGTTCAATTAATTCCATTTAATAAATGTCTTCAAATATTGGTAAACAACGGGTAAATTTTGCTTCAATTAAGAGTCCGCTTCAATATCCGGATTTTCTTGAAGTGCAATTGAAGTCGTTTCAAGACTTTCTTCAACTTGATACACCCCCCGAAAAAAGAAAAAATGAGGGATTGTATAAGGTATTTGCTGAAAATTTCCCTATCGCAGATACCCGAAACAATTTTGTCCTCGAATTTTTGGATTATTACATCGATCCGCCCAGATATACAATAGATGAATGTATCGAAAGAGGGTTGACTTACAGTGTGCCTTTAAAGGCGAAGCTGAAGTTGTATTGTACCGATCCCGATCACGAAGATTTCGATACCGTGATACAGGATGTCTATTTAGGCCCTATTCCGTACATGACTGCTAAAGGTACATTTGTTATTAATGGAGCCGAGCGCGTTGTCGTGTCTCAATTGCATCGTTCACCCGGTGTATTTTTCGGACAGAGTACGCATGCGAACGGAACCAAACTCTATTCGGCCAGAATCATCCCGTTCAAAGGTTCTTGGATTGAATTCGCGACAGACATCAACAATGTGATGTATGCTTATATCGACCGGAAGAAAAAATTACCGGTAACGACATTGTTGCGTGCAATCGGATTCGAGAGCGATAAGGATATTCTTGAGATTTTTGGTTTGGCCGAAGAAATAAAGGTTAATAAGACCAATCTGAAGAAAGCTCTGGGGCGTCGTTTGGCTGCCCGTGTATTGAAGACATGGGTCGAAGACTTTGTGGATGAAGATACCGGAGAAGTGGTATCTATTGAACGTAATGAAGTTGTTATTGATCGTGAAACCGTTCTTGAAGAAAGCCATATTGAAGAAATTCTTGAGTCTGGCGTTCAAAACATATTGTTGCATAAAGAAGAACGGAATCTTTCTGATTATTCGATCATCTACAATACACTTCAAAAAGACTCCAGTAACTCTGAAAAAGAGGCTGTATTATACATATATCGTCAACTTCGTAATGCAGAACCTGCAGATGATGCCAGTGCACGCGAAGTAATTACCAATCTGTTTTTCTCTGAAAAACGTTATGATTTGGGAGAAGTCGGACGTTATCGGATCAATAAGAAATTGAACCTGTCGACTCCGCCTGATGTGAAGGTTTTGACGAAAGAAGATATTATCGAGATTATCAAATATCTGATCGAATTGATAAACTCGAAAACTGATGTCGATGACATCGACCACTTAAGCAACCGTCGTGTACGTACGGTCGGCGAACAACTTTACAATCAATTCGGTGTCGGTTTGGCACGTATGTCGCGTACGATCCGTGAACGGATGAATGTGCGGGACAACGAAGTGTTTACTCCGATCGACTTGATCAATGCCAAGACAATCTCTTCTGTGATTAATACATTCTTCGGAACGAATGCTTTGTCACAGTTTATGGACCAGACCAACCCATTGGCCGAAATGACTCACAAACGTCGTATGTCGGCTTTAGGTCCGGGCGGTTTGTCTCGTGAGCGTGCCGGCTTTGAGGTACGTGACGTACACTATACTCATTATGGGCGGCTTTGTCCTATTGAAACTCCGGAAGGTCCTAACATTGGACTTATCTCTTCTCTTTGCGTATATGCAAAAATCAATGACCTCGGATTTATCGAGACTCCTTACCGTAAGGTAGAGAACGGGAAAGTTGATTTGTCTGACGACGGTATTGTTTACTTGACGGCAGAGGTAGAAGAGGGGCATATTATTGCACAAGGAAATGCTCCTTTGGATGACGAAGGAAGATTTATACGTTCGCGTGTTAAAGCTCGTTTGAACGCCGATTTCCCGGTTGTAGCTCCGGAAGAAGTTTCCTTGATGGACGTTTCGCCTACACAAATCGCTTCTATTGCAGCATCTTTGATCCCCTTCCTTGAACATGATGACGCCAACCGTGCGTTGATGGGATCTAACATGATGCGTCAGGCAGTTCCATTGTTGCGTACAGAAGCTCCTATTGTCGGTACTGGTATCGAAAAACAGCTTTGTGAGGATTCAAGAACTCAGATTGCAGCAGAAGGTGATGGTGTAATCGACTTTGTTGACGCTACAACAATCCGTATCCTTTACGACCGTACTGATGATGAAGAATTTGTAAGCTTTGATTCAGCTTTAGTGGAATATAAGATACCTAAGTTCCGCAAGACTAACCAGAGTATGACTATTGACTTGCGTCCAATATGCTCAAAAGGACAGCGTGTCAAGAAGGGTGATATCCTTACTGAAGGATATTCTACTGCTAACGGTGAGCTGGCTTTGGGTAAGAACTTGCTTGTAGCATACATGCCGTGGAAAGGATATAACTATGAGGATGCTATCGTATTGAATGAACGTGTAGTAAGAGAAGATATCCTTACTTCTGTTCACGTAGATGAATACATCCTTGAGGTCCGCGAAACAAAACGCGGTATGGAAGAGCTTACTGCTGATATTCCTAACGTAAGCGAAGAAGCTACTAAAGACCTTGATGAAACAGGTATCGTACGTATTGGTGCACGTATTGAGCCGGGAGACATTCTTATTGGTAAGATTACTCCTAAGGGTGAATCTGATCCTTCTCCTGAAGAAAAACTGTTGCGTGCAATCTTCGGTGATAAGGCCGGTGACGTTAAGGATGCTTCTCTGAAGGCTTCACCATCATTGAGAGGTGTGGTAATAGATAAGAAACTGTATTCACGTGTAGTCAAGACTCGCAGTGAAAAGAATGCAGATAAACTTATCTTGCCTAAACTGAATGAGGAGTTTGAAGAAAAAGTAGCAAAACTTAAAGATATACTTGTTGAAAAATTGATGGTTCTTACTAATAACCTCGTTTCTCAGGGTGTCAAAGATTATCTGGGAACAGAAGTTATTGCTAAGGGCGCTAAATTCAACAAACGTGATCTTGAAATTCTTGACTATACTGTTATCCAGCTCAGCTCATGGACTTCTGATGAACATAAGAATGGCATGATACGCTCATTGATTATGAACTTCATCAAGAAGTATAAGGAATATGATGCTGAATTGAAGCGTAAGAAATTCGCTCTTACTATTGGTGATGAGTTGCCATCAGGTATTATGCAAATGGCTAAAGTTTACAT
>CASFRL010000121.1 GCA_949297285.1 uncultured Bacteroidales bacterium | reverse complement strand
ACGGGCTGTACCGCACTCTTTGGCATTGGAACTATGGCTATTGCTGCCGGTTATTTACCCTAACTTTGGGAGCTGACGATGTAATCGCCGGCATGTTAAGCAAATCGCGCGTTATCGTCATCGACGAATTGCGTGCAGATGTAACAATAAGTGAACTGGATGTTCATTGGTTCTGGAAAAACATGTATGACCTGATATTGAATGCAAACCTAATGCTCGAGGGCGTTCTCGGCAGCGAGGAAGGCGGAGTGTCTGAAACGGAAAAACTGGCGTATGCAGGCGAAGCGTATTTTATGAGAGCTTTTGCTTACTATAATCTGGTACGGATTTTCGGCGATGTCCCGGGTATAGTCGATTCGAAATCGACTCAAGATATTTTGGGCAACAAGACTATCGGACGAAACAATGTTGCTGATATATATGATAAAATCATTGTTCCCGACTTAATCCTGGCCGAAAGCTATCTACCCGAGTCTCCTCGTACAGGCGATAACTCTTCTGTCGGGAAGATTGCCGCACAAACGTGCCTTGCAGAAGTTTATCTGACAATGGCGGGATGGCCGCTACACAGGACCGAATATTATGCAAAAGCGGCACAGAAAGCGAGGGAAATAATCGAAGCTCCGTATAATCACCACGATCTGGTTGAGCATTATGAAGATTTGTGGAAAGAAGCTACAAAAAGCGACAATACAGAGCACATATTCGCAGTAAATTGTTCCCGATTGACCAATATGGCAAGCCAATACGGAATATCGTTTCTTGCCCAAGAAGAAAAAGGGTGGAGCGATTACTTAGCGGATGAGGCCTTTTATTTGAAATTTCCCGATGATGAACGGAAAGCGTGGAATTACCAAACGACTTACACTGTGCCGGGACGTCCCCAGCCAAATTCTTATCTCCAAACAGTCATGAAATCTCCGTTTATAAAAAAATATCGCGATTATGGAATCACGGCCGCACAATCGGACGGTATTATCCCCATATACCGATATGCAGATGTCCTGCTTATTTATGCAGAGGCTCAGAATCTTGCCAATAACGGTCCTGACGCTCTGGCTTATGAATGTATAAACCGGATACGAAAACGGGCTACCGGTGGAATAGCCAATGATATACCGGAAAATCTTTCCTGCGAAGATTTCGACCAATATGTTTTTGATGAACGGGGATGGGAATTTTTTGCAGAATACAAAAGATGGTTTCAATTGGTACGTAGGGAGAAAGTTGAAGAATACAACCAATATAATGAACGTGTTGTTGCAGCAGGAAATATAAACAAGAATAAACAAAATTATTTGATGCCTCTTCCTCCGAAGCAAGTAGAGTTATGCGGTTTCAATCAAAACCCGGGATATTAACATAAGAGATTATTGAATATGAAAAGAATAACTATCATTTTGCTTTATTTCTTCGTTTTTGTCTCGATACGGGCTCAAACTCTTTTTACATTCGAAGATGCCGTCCCGGCAGATTGGACCGTAACAAGGGGAACTCTCGATTTGACAACACAAACGTATAAAGAAGGAAATTGTGCGTTGCAATGGACGGCAAACGCCAACTCTACCCTCTCTTTTCCGCTTACATTTAAAGCGTTATCGACCAATGGGGCTCTCTTTTACATTTATTCGCCAAGGGTCACAAACGACACGATAACGATCTCTTTGATAAGTGGAAGTACGACAAAACGAAGAGCTAATATCTTGTGCAATTTTATCGGCTGGAGGGAATTTAACCGTAGCTACACAGAGTATAAAACCAAAACTGCTACAAACATGACCCAAGTAAAAATCGAATTGAAATTGAACAAAAACGTAGCAGGAAGTCGAAAAATTCTGTTCGATAACATGGAATTCAACAACACTTCTAATCTTGACACGAAGGTACACGGACCTCACATGATTCTCGACAAAGAATATTTAAAAGGGGAGACTTCTTATCTCGAACTCTACGCTTTTGATAAGGATATTCCCATATCCCAACCATCGTCCGAAGAATTAGCTGACCTTGCATTAATTCGAGAAAGACAAGCCAGAACATTGCCAACGCCCACCATGTTGCAGACAAGGAGAGCTTTAGACTTCGTAACGGCCCTCAATATCGTTGAAAATTCGGATGGGACTCTCAGCGGAAAACCTATCGATATCACTTACGGCGGACTGACCGATTCCTACATACAAAGCGTATTCGTACACTTGGCAAACTTAGCGGCATCCGGGTCTTATCAAGAAACGTTTTTGAAGGCCGTGCGTTATATTCTCGATCAGGGAATCGGCGAAGGGTGTAATT
>CASFRL010000120.1 GCA_949297285.1 uncultured Bacteroidales bacterium | reverse complement strand
GAGCCTCCGTGTATTTGCACACAATCGTAAGCATTTTGATTACAAAATTCGCTGCTCATTCCTTTGGCAAGAGGAGTGAAAGCGTCGGCCTGTCTTTGATATTTCTTCATTTCGTCACGTTCCTCTTTTTCGAGTTTACGTTCTTTCGAAATATCTTCATACACTTTATACATGTCCACAAAGCGGGTAGTTTCATAAAGCAACGAACGAGAAGCATCGAGTTTGGCCTTCATCAAAGACAGCATTTCATAAACAGCCGGGAATTCGATAATTGCTTTGCCGAATTGTCGCCGTTCTTGTGCATAAGTCAACGCTTCTCGGTAGGCTGCTTCAGATACCCCTACCGATTGAGCTGCGATGCCTAAACGAGCGCCGTTCATCAATGCCATGACATATTTGATCAACCCCATTTTGCGGTCTCCGCAAAGTTCGGCTTTAGCGTTCTTAAATACCAATTCGCAAGTAGGCGAACCTTTGATTCCCATTTTGTTTTCGATACGACGAACGGTTACTCCACCATCGTTTTTATCATAGATAAACATGGACAATCCGCGACCGTCTTTTGTCCCTTCTTCCGAACGTGCCAGAACAAGGGCGATATGACCGTCACCGTTCGTAATGAATCGTTTTACACCGTTCAAATACCAGCATCCGTCTTTTTCGCTGTAAGTTGCCTTCAGCATAACGGCCTGAAGGTCTGATCCGGCATCCGGTTCGGTCAGGTCCATAGCCATGGTTTCACCGGCACAGACACGCGGAAGGTATTTTTGTTTTTGTTCTTCACTGGCAAACTCGTAAATGGTTTCTGCACAATCCTGCAATCCCCAGATATTTACAAATCCTGCATCTGCACGGCTTACCATGTCGGCTGCCATAATATACGGCACGAGCGAAAAGTTCAATCCGTTATACCGGCGGGGAATAGAGATACCCATTAATCCGGCTTTTACGAGAGCTTCCAGATTTTTTTCTGTACCGGCAGCATATTTGACATGTCCGTTTATGACTTGGGGGCCTTCGTGATCTACGCTTTCGGCGTTGGGAGCAACAATGTCACCGCATATTTCTCCGGCGATTTCGAGAACTTTTTCATAACTGTCCATAGCATCTTCGAAATCGACAGGAGCGTAGTCATATTTTTCGGCATCGGTATAGTTTCGTTCTTTGAGAGCAACCAAACGCTTCATGAGCGGATGGTTCAAGTGATGTTTAAGGTCACTATTATCTAAATAAAAATTAGCCATATTCTTTTAGTTTATTATTTACTATTCTTCTTATAATATTTGATCATTTTCGGAAGAATATCTTCTACCGTGCCGGTGATTACATAATCGGCTATGGTATTGATCGGAGCGTTCGGGTCGCTGTTGATAGCGATAATCATTGAGCTGTCCTGCATACCGGCAATATGTTGTATTTGTCCGGAGATACCGCAAGCGATATACAATTTCGGATGCACGGTGACTCCTGTTTGCCCGATTTGGCGTTCATGTTCGGCATAACCGGCATCGACGGCAGCACGAGAGGCTCCTACTTCGGCACCGATCGTAGCGGCAAGATCATAAAGCAGGTTGAAATTTTCTTTCGATCCTACGCCATAACCTCCGGCAACGATGATCGGAGCGCTTTTGATGTTGATTTTCGATTTTTCCATTTGTCGTTCGATTACAGAAACAACAAAATCGGTATCCGAAACATATTTTGATGCATCTAACTTAACGACCTCTCCTTTGTATGTCGGCGAAACGATTTCTTTCTTCATTACTCCTTCGCGGACCGTTGCCATTTGTGGACGGCATTCCGGATTGACAATCGTTGCAACAATGTTTCCGCCGAAAGCCGGACGGATTTGATATAACAGATTTTCGTACGATTTTCCTTCTTTTTTGTCTTCGTGCGATCCTATTTCAAGAGCTGTGCAATCGGCAGTCAATCCACTATGCAAAGCCGACGATACTCGGGGGCCCAAGTCTCTTCCGATGCTGGTTGCACCCATAAGACAGATTTGAGGTTTCTGTTCCTTAAACAAGTTGATAAGAACCGATGCATGGGGTTGTGATGTATAAGGGTATAAACGTTTGTCATCAACAAGATAAACTGTATCTGCGCCATACGGGAAAATCTGTTTTTCTACACCGTCCAGATTGCTGCCGATAACGAGAGCTTCGAGTTTACAATTCAGTTGATTGGCCAATGAACGTCCTTTTGTAAGCAATTCAAGGCTTACATCGGCTATAACGCCGTCTTCTATTTCGCAATATACAAATAAATTATTCATACAATTTTCTTTTGGGGAGTTAATGATTTTTTTAGATCACATCGGTATTATCCGATAGTGTGGTTTGCTATTAACTCTTTCATGAGTTCGTCTATTTCTGTGTCGTTTCCAGACAATTTTTTGCTTTCTTTTGCTTGGAAAACAACATTCTCGATCTGTTTTACCTTTGTCGGAGAACCGGCTAATCCTACCTGGTTTAAATCTGCATCGACATCGGCAACACTCCATTCCGTCAAGTTCAAGTATGGACGGTTTTCGTATAAATTGCTGAAATAGTCATTATCTTGGTTTTGTCTTTCGCTGATAGTTTTGGCATATTTATACCGTTGTATCAGTTTCGCATTGCGCGGACGGCAATCGTCGGCGCTTCCGTTGACCGTTATAACTACCGGATATTTGGCTTCTACGATCTCGATGCCTCTTTCCAAACGTCTTTTGACTTGTACTTTCCCGTCTTCAACTTTCAGAATTTTTTCAGCATAAGTAATTTGCGGAAGGCCAAGTTTCTCGGCAACCTGAGGCCCTACTTGAGCCGTGTCTCCGTCGATTGCCTGACGACCTCCGATAATGATGTCATAATCCTTCATTTTCTTTACGGCACAAGCCAAGGCATAAGAGGTAGCCAATGTATCGGCGCCGGCAAAAGCCCGGTCGGTAAGCAATACTCCGCCGTCTGCACCTCTGAATAATCCTTCTCGGATAATATCTGCGGCACGGGGAGGTCCCATGGTCAATAGAGATACTGTCGATCCGGGATATTGTTCTTTTAATTGCAATGCCTGTTCGAGAGCATTCAGGTCTTCTGGATTAAAAATAGCGGGTAATGCTGCACGATTTACCGTTCCATCGGCTTTCATGGCATCTTTACCGACATTTCTCGTATCCGGTACTTGTTTGGCAAGTACGATAATTTTTAAACTCATAATTGATAGAGATATTAGATTTGAAATATTATTATCTAAAAAGCATCTTTTTAACGCTCCACAAATTTACAGAAAGCTGTTAATTTGACAAGGGTTTTTATTGAAAAATTGATGTGTGGGACAGTGTCTCGATCTGAATTTTAAATAAGAAAATATCTTTTTTAATGAGAGTTTTTTTGATTTATATTCGTTTTCCTATCTTTGAGTTGTATAAAGATTATATTAAAAAGAACGGCTATGATAAAAGAATGTGATCCTTTTCGGTTTGAAAATGAAATAGAGTGGGAGGATGCCGGACTTGGAGTCTCTCGCCAGATAATGGCTTATAATGAGAATCTAATGATGGTTAAGGTTAAGTTTGAAACGGATGCCGAGGGTACACCCCATACTCATCCTCATACTCAGACTACCTATGTGGTAAGTGGTGTGTTTGAGTTTACCGTAGGCGATAAAACTGCAATTGTTCGTTCGGGAGACAGTGTGTACATGAAACCCGGAGTATTGCATGGATGCAAATGTATAGAAGCCGGTGTGTTGATTGATACGTTCAACCCGATGCGGAACGATTTCTTAAAATAGCATTTGGAGCTCTTTGTCGGGGAATAATTGCGTAGCTATTTTCTGCGGAGAATGATTATTTTCTCCGTCCATTCCATCGTAAATTCAGTAAATTACAATATCGACGCAAATGGGCTATCCGTTGATCCGGATAGCCCATTGCGTTCTTTTTGATATATCGGCTTTATTCATAACTGCTTCCATCGAAACAGTGCGTGCAGATACATTCTTTTGGCAAACCGATCGATTTTACCAATGTCTCTAATGGGTTAAATTTCAATGTTGTGATATTCAGCTCTTTTCGAATGCAATCTACCATTCTGCAATATTGGGGAGAGTTGGTCTTTGCATAAGCCGAAAGATTCTTGCAACAATCTCCTTCAAGATTCTTTATGACCCTTCGAGTAATCAATTCCATATCAGATTTTGATCCTGTAAAGTTCAAAAATTTGCAGGGATATATTAATGGTGGGCAGCTGATGCGCATATGCACTTCTTTAGCCCCGTAATGATACAGATCATTGACATTGTCGTGAAGTTGTGTCCCTCTTACAATGGAATCATCGCAAAAGACGACTTTTTTATCTTTCAATAGTTTTTTATTGGGAATAAGTTTCATCTTGGCTACCAGTTCTCGCATTTCCTGTGTAGGCGGAGTGAAACTTCTCGGCCATGTCGGGGTATATTTTACGATAGCTCTTTTATAAGGAATATGTTTCCCGACAGCATATCCCAAAGACATACCTACTCCGGAATCTGGAATTCCCGATACGAAATCGGCCTCGATGTCGTCATTCTTACCCATTTCCATGCCGCACTCGAAACGCACTTCATCTACATTTTTCCCTTCATATTCACATACCGGATAGCCATAATATACCCATAAAAAAGAGCATATTTGCATTTTGTTATTAGGCTTCCGCAATTGAGTGAACCCGTCTGCCGTAATTTGTACGATTTCTCCCGGGCCTACATTATAATCCATTTCATAGCCCAGGTTCGGGAAACTGCATGTCTCTGACGATACCGCATAACAATTTTTCCCTTTACCGATCATGATCGGAGTTCGCCCATATTTATCGCGGGCAGCGATGATCCCGTTTTCTGTTAAAAGTAACATCGAACATGACCCTTTCAGCCGGTTATAGACATTTTCTATTCCTTCGACAAACGTTTTACCTTCGATGATGAGCATGGCTACCAGTTCCGACTGGTTGGTAATACCGTTACTGTGTTCGCAGAAGTGATTCCCTTTTGCCAGCAGTTCTTTTTCGAGTTCGGGTAAGTTTGTTACTTTGGCGACTGTGACTACGGCAAACTTCCCTAAATGAGAGTTGATGATAATTGGTTGCGCATCGGTATCACTGATAACGCCGATTCCTGAGTTCCCGGCAAAAGAAGGAAGGTCTGCCTCAAATTTTGTGCGGAAATATGAGTTCTCGATATTGTGAATCGAACGGGTAAAATTCCCATTATTCAACGTTACCATACCTCCGCGTTTTGTTCCCATGTGAGAATTGTAATCGACACCGTAAAAAAGGTCGGCTACACAATTTTCTTTTTTTATAGTTCCAAAAAAACCGCCCATATTGCTTAGTATATAATGCTTAATTATTTATATAAATGTAATGTCAATATTAAAAAGAACGGGAACGCTCGGTATTATATCCGAGCATTCCCGTTTAGTGTTGCTATTTTTTGTGTTGTTCTACCCATTTGCGGGCATTTACAAAAGCTTCGATCCATGGCGTTACCTGATCTTTATTTTTACGGTCGATCGGGTAATATCCCCATTGCCAGGGGAAAATAGCGCGTTCAAGATGAGGCATCATGGCTAAGTGTCGTCCATCATTCGATGCTATACCGGCGACTGCATAAGGCGATCCGTTCGGATTGGCCGGATAGGCATCATAAGAATATTGTGCGATTACGTTATATTGGTCTATTTCATACGGTAATTCGAATTTCCCTTCTCCGTGAGCGACCCATATACCTAATTTACTGCCTGATAAGGAACCGAACATGACCGAATTATTTTGTGGAATCGTCAGTCCGATAAATTCAGATTCGAATTTGTGCGAATCATTATGCAGCATTTTCGGTTTCTTTTTGTGGTCCGGAGTCAACAATCCCAATTCTACCATCAGTTGGCATCCGTTGCAAATACCCAAACTTAACGTATCTTCTCGAGCATAGAATTTGTCCAATGCTTTTTTGGCTTTTTCATTCCAGAGAAATCCTCCGGCCCAGCCTTTGGCCGATCCCAAAACATCGGAGTTGGAAAATCCTCCACAATATACGATCATGTTGATGTCTTCCAGCGTTTCTCTTCCGCTAATCAAATCGGTCATGTGTACATCTTTTACATCGAATCCTGCCAAATAGAGCGAATAAGCCATTTCCCGATCGCCATTCACTCCTTTTTCCCGTATAATGGCGGCCTTTATGCCACTTGGTTTTCTGCGGTCGGCACTGATTCCGTATTGTGACATTTTTCCGGTGAATTCGCTGTTAAACTTGATTTGCAGGGGTTGTGTTTTGTAATTGTTAAACCGTGCGGCAGCAGCTTTTTCTCCGCTTTGTTTCCGATCGAGCAAATAAGAAGAAGAGAACCATACATCTCGTAAATAATCGATTCCGAATTGATATTCTGCTCCGTCTTTCTTGACCAGAATATGGCGTTCTTTACAAGGACGTCCGATTTTCGAGAATCCTATTCCGTTGTTTTGCAGAATTTTTTCGACTTCGTTCTTCTCTTTTACCTGAATCAAAACTCCCGGATTTTCGCTGAAAAGGATTTTTATAATATCTTTTTCAACGATTTTATCGAGATTTATTTCCAATCCGCCTTCCGTATTTCCGAAGTTCATTTCGAGCAAGGCTGTGATCATACCTCCGGCCGAGATATCATGTCCCGATAAAATAAGATCTTTTTCGATCAATTCTTGTATAGTATCAAATGCAGCAACAAAATATTCGGGGTCTTTTACTGTCGGTGCAGTTTTACCGATTTTTCCGAGTGATTGGGCAAATGCCGATCCTCCCAGTTGTAGGTTGTCGAATGAAAAATCTATATAATAGACCGCCGAATTCCGATCATTAACAAGTACAGGAGAAATTACTTTCTTAATATCCGATACTTCACCTCCAGCCGAAATGATAACAGTTCCCGGAGCGAACACTTTTTCGTCTCCGTATTTTTGTGTCATCGATAGACTGTCTTTTCCGGTAGGAATATTGATTCCCAATTCACAAGCAAATTGGCTACATGCCTCGACCGCTTTATATAGACGGGCATCTTCTCCTTCATTTTTACAAGGCCACATCCAGTTGGCGCTCAAAGAGACGCTTTTCAATCGTTCAGTCATCGGGGCCCAGACGATATTGGTCAGTGCTTCAGAGATAGCGAGAATCGAACCGGCAGCCGGGTCGATCATGGCAGCTTGCGGGGCGTGACCAATCGAAGTTGCGATACCTGATTTCCCTCTGTAATCCAAGGCTACCACACCGCAATCGCTGAGGGGAAGTTGTATCTCTCCCTGGCATTGTTGGCGAGCGACTTTTCCGGTAACAGAACGGTCTACTTTATTGGTTAACCAGTCTTTACAGGCTACGGCTTCGAGTTGCAGCACATTTTCCAAATAATCATGTATTTTGCCTGTCTCATAAGTAACGTCTTGATAAGATTCCTCGATAGTATGGTCTTTCATAATCGTACGAGGAGCTTTGCCGAACATATCTTCCATGGCCAGGTCGATCGGTTTTATTCCGTCTTTTTGTTCGAAGACAAAGCGCATATCTCCCGTCGTTTCTCCGACAACATACATGGGGGCTCTTTCCCGATCGGCAATCTTTTTTACGTGTTCTATGTCTTTTTCGCCGATCAACATACCCATGCGTTCCTGACTTTCATTTCCGACAATTTCTTTTGCCGAAAGAGTAGGATCTCCGATCGGTAATTTGTCCATTTCGATTTTTCCACCGGTTGTTTCTACCAATTCCGATAAAGCGTTCAAGTGTCCTCCTGCGCCATGGTCATGAATCGAGACGATTGGGTTATGATCCGATTCGGCAAGAGCGCGAACAACGTTCGATACCCGTTTTTGCATCTCGGGATTAGCTCTTTGTATCGCATTCAATTCTATCGCATTGGCATATACACCGGTCTCTACCGACGAAACAGCTCCACCGCCCATACCGATGCGGTAGTTGTCGCCACCCATAACGACGACTTTTTCTCCGGGTTCAGGAGTCCCCTTGAGGGCATCACGCATCGTTCCGAAACCAACACCTCCGGCCAGCATGATAACTTTGTCGTATGCAAATTTTTTATAGTTTTCGGCGTGTTCGAAGGTAAGGAGCGATCCGCAAATCATCGGTTGTCCGAATTTATTTCCGAAATCCGAGGCTCCGTTCGATGCTTTTACCAGAATTTGTTCCGGTGTTTGATAAAGCCATTTTCTTTCGGGCATTGCTTTCTTTTCCCACTCACGACCTTTCTCTGTTCTTGGATATGATGTCATATATACCGCAGTACCGGCAATCGGTAAACTGGCTTTACCTCCGCCCAGGCGGTCACGTATTTCTCCTCCTGTACCGGTTGCAGCGCCGTTGAATGGTTCTACCGTTGTCGGGAAATTATGTGTCTCGGCTTTTAAAGAGATTACGGTTTTTATATCTTTTATTTCAAAAAAGTCGGGTTTGTCTTGTGTGGCCGGCGCAAATTGCTCTATGACCGGACCCTCGTTGAATGCTACATTATCTTTATAGGCCGAGACCAATTTATTCGGATTCTCTTCGGAAGTCTTTTTTATCAGTTTAAACAGCGAACTCTCTTTTTCTTCTCCGTCTATGATAAAGATTCCGTTAAATATTTTATGTCGGCAATGTTCCGAGTTTACTTGCGAAAAACCGAACACTTCGCTATCGGTAAGTTTACGGCCGATTTTTTTCCCTAAGTCATTTAAATAATCGATCTCCTCTTGACTCAAGGCAAGACCTTCCTGTTTGCTGTATGAAGCAATATCATCGATATAGACAATGGGATCGGGCTGTTTGTTTATTTCAAAAATAGATTGGTCTAATCCTTTGTACATACGTTGAAGCATCGGATCGTGATCTGCTTTTTCATTTTTTACGGGAAAATATTCTTCGATACGTGCGATTCCGGTTAATCCCATATTTTGGGAGATTTCCACAGCGTTTGTACTCCAAGGTGTGATCATTTCTTTACGAGGACCGATAAACCATCCTTCGATTGTTTCGGCATTTATTGTTTCAGCCTCGCTGAAAAGCCAGCATAGTTTCTCTGTTTCATGGGACGAAAGTTTGTGATCTGAATCGACAGCGATCACATTTCGGGCAGGTGTTTTAAAAAAAAGAACCATTATAGTCTATTTAATATATTGTAAATTATTTTTTGACTTGTTTTGTTGTTCTTGATAAGATTTTCCCTCTTATGTTGTTAATAATCAGATTCCTTTTCGAATTGTGTATTATTATACTTTGAAATGTTCAGAAAAGAGGAGAAATCCCTTTTTATATTTCCTGCGTGCAAAATTAATCAAAAGCTGCGTTCTTTAAAATAATAATGCCAAAACAATTGACGGAAATGTAACATTTATGATTTATATTTGCATTTTAGAAACAGGTTAACGACAAAATAGAGGAATAGTGGATTTAGTATTGTATACGATCATTCGGGGCTTGGCTATCGGCATTTTAGTATCGGCACCCATGGGGCCTATCGGGGTACTATGCATACAGCGCACTTTGAATAAAGGACGTTGGTCGGGTTTTGTTACCGGTTTAGGGGCATCTGTTTCAGATTTGGGATATGCTATACTGACGGGTCTTGGTATGTCTATCGTTATTGATTTCATAGAGGCGAATGAGTTTCTGATACAGATTTTGGGAAGTTTTGTCTTAGCTGGTTTCGGAGCCTATTTATACCGTCAAAATCCGGCAAAAAACATAAAAAAGCAAAGTGCCAATAAAAATACGTTTACCCAAGATTTTGTAACGGCATTTTTTCTGACCCTTTCAAATCCGTTGATCCTGTTCTTGTTTATAGGATTGTTTGCCCGGCTCAACTTCTTTGTCCCCGAATCGACGTTGTACCACTATATTTTAGGTTATATCTCTATTATAATAGGAGCGGTTTCATGGTGGTTTACAATTACGTTTTTTATAAATAAGGTTCGTACTCATTTCAATTTGCGTAGTTTATGGCTGATTAATCGTTGTATTGGCGGCGTTATCATCATCATGTCCTTAGTAGGTTGTTTTATGGGTATATCAGGATATTTTAATCATTAATGTTTGTCCCTATGAAAAAAGTATTGTCAATACCTTTTATTCCGGCTTTGGATGATCAACCGTTGGAAAATGTCTGTGAGGTGCTTGAGGAAAAAGCTGCACGGCAAAGCGTAGAATGTGTGAACTGGCCTAATCAATTCCCTTATAAACCGATTACTATATTTGATATTGCCCGAAGCGAAAAAGCTCTTTACATTAAATACTTTGTAAGAGGAAATTGCTTGTTGGCCTTGAATACTGAAGATAACTCTCCTGTATGGCAAGACAGTTGTGTCGAATTTTTTGTCCAAGTTCCGGGAGAATCCGAATATTATAATTTCGAGTTTAATTGCATCGGTACGGCATTGGCGGCAAAACGGAAAAGCCGTGAGGTCTGTACTCATTTCTCTTCGGAAAAGATGGCGCGTATTCGTCGTTATGCGTCTGCCGGTCGCAAACCTTTCCAAGAAATGCAAGGTATATTTGCTTGGGAGTTGCTCGTTTCCATACCTTTCGATCTGATAGGTTTGAGTGCCGATTCCTTGCCGGAAAAATTATATGCCAATTTTTATAAATGTGCAGACAATTCGAGCCTTCCGCATTATTTGAGTTGGAGTCCGATCGAAACTGAAAATCCCGACTTTCACCGGCCTGAATTTTTTGGAGAAATATATTTTTAATCATATAAAAGCAGGGCTATTCTTTCGGGAAAGCTCTGCTTTTTATCTTTTACAAATGGCTGCAAAATCGCAGTATTTGCATATTTGAGTATTCTGTGTTTGTCCGAACGGAATTTCCGGATTGAAAATTTCTTGAATGCACAAGTCTAACTCTTCTGCAAACGCTTGAACATATAAAGAAAAATCGGTGATTATTTGTTTATTCCCTTTTTCTTCTGCGTTATGGGTTATCGACCAGTTAAAGTCCGATTTGAATAAATTTCGCAGATGATAAATTCCGGGGCTGATATATTGGGAATGAGCACTCGCCGAGTATATCATGGCATACAGAAATACTTGCATGATGGCTTTGGGACGATCTTTCTTTTGGGGATCGAAAAGGTCGTGCATATTTTTAAAAGAAGTCTCGCTTTCGCCGGTCTTATAATCTATAATTCTCGTAATGCCATCTTTTTCATCGATTCTGTCGATCGATCCTTTTATATGAATTTGACGAATTCCGTCGAACGTATATGCTACATCGATTGGAAATTCGGAATGAAGATAGATAAACGGTGTATGTTTTCGATCTGTTGCCAAGGTCTGTTTAACATATTTTCGAATGATCTCTCCAGCCAGATAGTTTTGTCCTGTTAAGGGGCGTACCTTTTCGGTCTGGAAATAATATTTGGCAAACATCGTTTCGATTAAGGACGTCAGTAAAACGCCGTTTTTTTGTATCTTTTCAAGCAAATCTCCGGTAACGAGTTTGCCCTGCATTGGCCGATATATATTTTCCATTACACCGTGGTAAATACTACCGAACGTACTGGCTTCTATGCTTTCAGAAACTTCGTCTTCCGGAGAAACTCTTTCGACATAGTTCAAGTAAAACTTTAACGGACAATCGATGTAAGTATTGATAGCACTGGCCGATAGTTTTCTGTCGCCGTCGTATAAAAAACGTGCTAATTGTTTTTGTATGAAATCGTCTTTTTGTATTTGGATGTTTCGGTTTTCTTTTACCGTAATATCGTACCCTAAAACCTTTTCCCGGATAGGAACGTGGTAATGGTATTTCAATTGATATATATATCGGCTCATTTCACCGGTTTGTAATCCCTCGGTGCGTGTGTCGTATAACAAATAAAGTTTCTTTGCCCGAGAGATCATTCGGTAAAAATAATAGGCATAAATACTGTCTTGGTGTTCGATTGTCGAGAGGCCGAACCCTTTGCGCAGATTCTGGGGAATAAACGTATTGGATGTTTTAGTTACCGGAAAAATTCCTTCATTCATCGATAATATGATCAGATTCTCGAAATCAAGAGCCCGAGTTTCCAAGACACCCATTATCTGCAATCCTGAAAGAGGTTCGCCTCTGAATGGAATGGAGATGTTTCCTGCCATTTTCCCGAGTAATCGGAAAAATGTCGAGACATTCATCAGTGTGTTTTCGTCTTTAATGACCTCTTTCAATCTTTTTACCGTTATGTAGTAATGAAATAAAAACTCTTTCTCCACGGCAGAGAATTGTACCGGATGTTCCTCGTCATCGATATTGTCAGATTCATGTTTTATCTCTTGTTGCAAATATTCCAAGATACCAATTAAATAATCGGCCGCTTGATCTGCTGTTTCTAAGTTTATGAAAATCCGTTTTAGCAAGTCGTTTTTACCTAACTCGTGCATTGGAATAAAGACTTTGTTGTATTGTCTTATCTCTTTTGCCAATAAATTTATTTCCTCTTCTCCGGACGACAATACATAGCGATGAGCAAGAATCGGAAGAACTTTTCGGTGGTAGAACATCGCTTCACCTTGCACCATGCGATAGTGTTTCTGTAAATCGAATAAGGCATCTATAAAACCTACAATCGGAGTGTTGGAGAGGGGATAGCCCATTGTTATATTTATAGGACAGATAGGAGCCGGTATAGAATATAACATTGGAAGTAACAAATGTTCGTCGGGTAGTACGATTGCCGTATTTATCGCTTTCGAGGGATCGGGAATAGCACCGGAAGAAATCAATCCATTCAAAATTTCCTGTACCTGCTTGGCCTGTCCCACAGAAGACGGAATGCCGATTATCTCTATCTCAGGCCAATTCCCATTTTCGTTATTGCCTTCGATCGATAATTTCGAGGGGAAACTCTTTCGGTTGCGAGAGAGAAAAAAAGTTGCCTTGTTGTATTCATCTTGTAACGTAGGAGCCTCATAATCCCAATAAAAGTCGGCTATATCCAACTCTTTCAACCGTTGCATCAACATCTCTTCAGAAGTACTTAACACGTTCAATCCGATAAAAACAACCTGCTTGTAGGGCAGTTGTAATTCTTCCCGACTCTTGGCTTTCTCAGCAACTTCTCTGAATATCAGACCTTCATAAGCAAGACCTTTATTCATCAATTCTTCTCTGAAAGCTTCGTAAAGAGGATATAGAATTTCCCATAAAGAAACAAACTGCATTTTCTTTTCGCTTTCGGTCGCCGGGATGAAATGATCCCAGAATCGGCGGATAAATGCAATCTGTGATTCGGTCAATATGTCGGCAAACCGGCTTTCGATCTCTTTCAAATCTTGAATATTGGTAAATAACATCTTGGCATTTACCACATACTTGTCTACATCATCGAAATCGTTGAGGAGCATCTCTCCCCAAAAAACGAAATTGTCGAAACTCTCGTCGCTTTTGCTCAAAGCTATATAATGTCGGTACAGTATAAAGAGAGCTTGTATTCTATCTACCGGTTGAAACGACGATAGACGGGCAAACAGATCGCTGATTGTCAGTATGGGCGGTGAAAATAACGGTTGCCGGGCAACTTCGGCCAGATATTTTTGAAAAAATATTCCGGCACGGCGGTTGGGAAAAACAAAAGCAATGTTTTGTATCTCCCGACCGTATTTTTTATAGAAAGTTTGGGCTATGTCGTATAAAAACGGTTTCATGAAATGGCGTTATGAATAAATTCTTACAAGTTTACGGAAAATTTTCGTAATAATCGATACAAGTTTTTCCGAATATCTGTTTGCAATTGTTGTTTCAGAAATTTAATAATTGAAAAGCAGATTTGAGTATTGATGCCGAGAAATCTTTTTCTTAGATTGCCTTGTCATTTGATGACAAATTTATTAGTTTTATCCTTTCAAAGGATAAACGTTAAAAACTTGAGTATGATAAAACAAATTTCATTGTTAGCGTTGGCCGTCATATGCGTGGCGTTTGTCTCATGCCGGCCATCGTCTAAAAATATCAGTAACAATCAACAAGAAAGATCAGAAACAATGGCAGATTCTGTTAAAACTATTCCGTCAATCGGAGCTGAAGTGGTTGTGCTTTTGGCTCATCCCGATATTGCCAAAAGCCATATGAATGCTACTCTTTCGCAAGCTGCGGCTGAGGTAGAGGGAGTACAAGTGATCAATATTTATGATTATCCCGTTTCGCCGGACATTTATCGGGATGTTATCAAGCAGGCGAAAGGTATTGTCTATGAATTCCCTTTTTATTGGATGAGTGCACCGCACTTGTTAAAGCAATGGACAGATGAGGTATTTATGGCATTTACTCAAGAAGGCTTGATCGAAGGTAAAGAGTTTATGGTCGTTACGACAACCGGTTCCGAGGAATCGGCTTATCAACATGATGGACGTAATAAATATACGATGGTTGAGTATTTGCGGCCATATGAAGGGCAAGCCAATCATTCGAAAATGATTTGGAACGATCCGCTTGTTGTTTATGGCAATCCGGATCCTGCTGCTGCCGAGCAAAGTTTGCAAACCGGCAAAGATGAATATAAACAACGTTTGCAAGCAATGGTAAAAAAAGTTAGTGCGAAATAATATTTTGCCGATAGCCGTAATCTAAAACATTTTTATATTACGGCTTATTTTGTGCCGTAAGAATTTGTATAAATGATATAATGTCGGGTAGATTCTGTATCTTAAATGCTTTGTAGAGGATTTTTTCTTACCTTTGCATTTTCGAAAAGTAATTACATTCATATTATGATTTCCATAGAAGGGTTATCGGTAGAATTTGGCGGAAATCCGCTTTTTGATGATATAACCTATGTTATAAATAAGAAAGACCGCATTGCTCTCGTCGGGAAAAATGGTGCAGGTAAGTCTACCATGTTGAAGATTATTGCCGGATTACAGCAACCGACATCCGGAGTGGTGAGTATACCGAAAGATCTTACGATCGGATATTTGCCCCAACAAATGCAGATTTCCGATACACGGACGGTCATTAAAGAAGCAGAGCAGGCTTTTTCCCATATCTTTGAACTTCAATCCCGTATCGATCGCATGAATAGGGAGTTGGCAGAAAGAACCGACTATGATACGCAAGACTATCATGACCTGATCGAGAGAGTAACCGATGCGAATGAGCAGCTGACCATGATCGGCGCTGCAAATTATCAGGCCGAAGTAGAGAAAACCTTAATAGGATTAGGGTTTGTCAGAGAAGACTTCGACCGTCCTACATCCGAATTCAGCGGAGGGTGGCGTATGCGTATAGAATTGGCAAAATTATTGTTGCAACGCCCGGATGTCTTGTTGCTTGACGAGCCGACCAATCACTTGGACATAGAATCGATTCAGTGGCTGGAGAACTTTTTGGCGACAAGGGCCAATGCCGTAGTGCTTGTATCTCACGACAGAGCTTTTATCGATGCCGTAACGACCCGGACGATAGAAATTTCGTTAGGACACATTTATGATTACAAAGTAAACTATTCCAAATATGTTCAATTGAGAGCCGAACGCTTGGAACAACAGCAACGCGCTTTCGAAAATCAACAGAAGCAGATACAGGATACAGAAGCCTTTATCGAACGGTTCAGATACAAAGCGACAAAAGCGGTTCAAGTGCAATCCCGAATTAAACAATTGGAAAAAATAGACAGAATCGAAGTCGATGAAGTCGATACATCACATCTCAATTTGAAGTTTCCCCCGGCACCCCGCTCAGGCGATTTCCCGGTTATAGCACAAGGTGTCGGCAAAACTTATGGCAGTCATGTCGTTTTTGCCAATGCCGATTTTACGATTCGACGGGGCGAAAAGGTGGCATTTGTCGGGAAAAACGGAGAAGGAAAATCTACCTTGGTAAAATGTATAATGGGAGAGATCGACTATGACGGCGTCTTAAAAATCGGACATAATGTCAAAATCGGATATTTTGCCCAAAATCAGGCACAATTATTGGATGAAAATTTGACGGTTTTCGATACCATAGACCGTGTAGCAGTCGGAGATATTCGAACCAAGATACGAGATATTTTGGGCGCTTTTATGTTTGGCGGTGAAGCTTCGGAGAAGAAAGTAAAAGTTCTTTCCGGTGGAGAAAAAACCCGTTTGGCGATGATACGTTTGTTGCTTGAACCGGTCAATCTGCTTATTCTCGATGAGCCGACCAACCATTTGGACATGAAGACTAAGGATATACTGAAACAGGCAATAAAAGACTTTAATGGCACGGTAATTGTTGTCTCCCATGACCGAGAATTTTTAGATGGTCTGGTCGATAAAGTTTATGAGTTCGGAAATAAAAAAATCCGGGAACATTTGGGCGGTATTTATGATTTCTTGCAGCGCAAGAAGTTGGATACATTGCAAGACCTTGACCGAAATAATTCCGGTTTGAAAACAACTCAGAATATATCGGAAGAGAAAGAAGAGTCTTCATCCCGACTATCTTATGAAGAGCGAAAAGAGTTTCAGCGTCAGATAAAACGGTTGGAGAGGGCTGTTGCTGACAGCGAAAAAAAGGTCGAGCAGATAGAGTCGGAGATACATTCTATCGAAGAAAAATTGGCCTCTCCCGAAGGTGCTTCCGATACTTCGCTTTATGAAAAGCATGGCGCGTTGAAAAAGTCATTAGATGAGCTTATGGAGAGTTGGGCTGAGCAAAGCGAGCAACTTGAAAAAATGCGATTGCAAGATTTATAGATTAATATATTAAGTTAAGGAATGATGAAACAACTATTAATTTTACCTTTTGTTGCCGGAACTTTGGTTACGGGTTGTGCTCCTAAACCCGGAGCAGAGAAGGTTCTTGCCATTGATCCGTCCAATATGGACACGACTGTGGCGTGTGGAGACGATTTTTATGAATATGCTTGTGGAGGTTGGATCAAGAAAAATCCGTTGAAACCGGAATATGCCCGTTATGGGTCGTTTGATGTTTTAGCTGAAAATAACCAAAAACAAATGCGTGAGTTAATCGACGAGTTGGAGAAAGCCGAAAACGAACCGGGATCGGTTGCCCAGAAAGTCGGTGACTTATATAAAATGGGGTTAGATAGTGTTCGCCTTAACAAAGAGGGCATTTCTCCTATTTCGGGAACATTGAAAAGTATTGCTTCTTTAAACGATAAAGCCGATATTGCTGCTTTTATTGCACAAATGCATAAGGAAGGGGCATCGCCTTTCTTTCAGTTATATGTAGGTGCCGACGAGAAAAACAGCTCGATGAATATCGTTAGTTTATATCAAGGCGGTATGAGCATGGGCGATCGGGATTATTATTTATCAGAAGATGAAGCTAATGTAAAAATCCGGGATGCATATAAAAAATACATTAATAAGTTATTTACATTGGCCGGTTATTCTGCTGAGAAAGCTGCTGTTGCCGAAAAGCATGTGATGGATATTGAAACAGCTTTGGCAAAGGTCGCATTTTCTCGTGAAGAAACCCGGAATCCCTTGAAAAATTACAATAAGATGCCGATGGCTGATTTCTTGAAACAAATGAAAGGCCTTGATTGGAAATCTTATTTCTCTACTTTAGGATTGGATTCTTTGAATGAAATTAATCCGAACCAGTTACCGTTTATACAAGGTATGGATGCATTGGTTTCCGGCTTGACAACGGAAGAAATACAAGACTATTTGACTTTTAAACAGATAAATGCGGCCTCTTCTTATTTGAGTGATGATTTTGTTCAGGCTCGTTTCGATTTCTACGGTAAAGTGCTTTCGGGACAGCAAGAACAGAAACCTCGGTGGAAACGTTCGTTGAGCGTAACAAACGGAGCATTGGGTGAAGCATTGGGAGAAATGTATGTTGCAAAATATTTTCCCCCCGAAGCTAAGGAGCGCATGCTTAAATTGGTAGAAAATTTACGAGTTTCATTGGGAGAGCATATCGACAGCTTGGAATGGATGAGTGCAGAGACCAAAGCTAAAGCCAAAGAAAAACTTGCTGCATTTTATGTAAAAATCGGTTATCCCGATAAGTGGCGTGACTATTCGGGATTGACAATCGATCCGAAAAAGTCGTATTGGGACAATGTGCGTGAAGCAGCGATCTTTGAGTCTGACTATATGTTGAGTGATGTAAACAAACCAGTCGATAAAACTCGTTGGTTGATGAATCCGCAGACCGTAAACGCCTATTATAACCCGACTACGAACGAGATTTGTTTCCCTGCCGGAATTTTACAACCGCCTTTCTTTTATATGGATGGTGACGATGCTGTAAATTATGGCGGTATCGGTGTTGTCATCGGACATGAAATGACTCATGGGTTTGATGACCAAGGACGCCAATACGATAAGGATGGTAATTTAAAGGATTGGTGGACCGAAGAAGACGCAAAACAATTTAATTTGCGAGCTGATAAACTGGCTGAACAATACAATAATATTATCGTATTGGATACGGTACATGCCAACGGACGTTTTACGTTGGGTGAGAACATTGCCGATCATGGTGGTTTGCGTATCTCTTATACCGCATTTAAGAATGCGACCAAAGGTCAAGATTTGCAGCCGATAGATGGTTTCACTCCCGATCAGCGTTTCTATTTGGCATATGCCGGATTATGGGCCCAAAATATTCGGGACGAAGAAATATTGCGTTTGACAAAAATCGATCCACATTCTTTGGGCAAATGGCGGGTAAATGCTGCTTTGCGTAATCTGGAAAGTTTCTTCCAGGCTTTTGGTATTACAGAAAAAGATCCGATGTTTATGAAACCCGAAGACAGAGTGACGATTTGGTAATAAAATTCAGATCTTGGTACCGGATGTCAAATGTCCGGAAATAAGATTCAAGTATATGGGATGGACCTCGGAAATTTCTTCAATTTCCGAGGTCCATCTTGTATTTGAATATCGGTTTTTCGGTGAAAAGGAGTCGGACTGGATCACAAATGCGTTTATGTACAAGTTGTCCATAAACATATTTGCCTTTTTGTCAAATAAAAAATGCTCCGATAAAGGGACAATCGTTCCTTTATCGGAGCTTCCTGTTTATTGGAATCAAATCTTAAATAATATCTTTTATCTCTTCAAGATTTCTTGCTACATCTTCATCGGTTACTTCACAATTTATCAAGTCTCCCGAGAAGTATTGATCATAGGCGGCCATATCGATCAATCCATGTCCGGACAGATTGAACAGAATAACTTTCTTTTCTCCTGCCTCTTTCGCTTTTTTCGCTTCTTGTATTGCAGCTGCAATGGCATGAGACGATTCCGGAGCCGGAATGATCCCTTCGGTGCGGGCAAAAATAGTTGCTGCTTCGAAAGTGTCGAGTTGTTTGATATCTACAGCTTCCATAAGGTTGTCTTTTTTCAACTGGCTCACGATCGATCCTGCACCGTGATAACGAAGGCCTCCCGCATGGATATTTGCCGGAGCAAAATTATGGCCGAGCGTATACATCGGAAGCAAAGGTGTATAACCGGCTTCGTCACCGAAGTCATATTGGAATTTCCCTCTTGTCAATTTCGGACATGAGGCCGGTTCTGCGGCAATGATTCGAATATCTTTTCCTTCAGTCAACTTGTGACGTAAAAATGGGAATGATATTCCAGAGAAGTTAGATCCTCCGCCGAAACATCCGATCACCATATCGGGATATTCTCCGGCCATCTCCATCTGTTTCTCGGCTTCGAGACCTATTACAGTCTGGTGCAACATGACATGATTTAAAACGCTGCCTAACGTATATTTACAGTTTGGAGTTTGCATTGCCAGTTCGATTGCTTCAGAAATAGCCGTTCCCAAGCTCCCTTGATAGTTGGGATGATCGGTCAGAATTTTTCGTCCGGCTTTTGTCGACATACTTGGCGATGCAATTACTTGTGCGCCGAATGTCTGCATGATAGAACGCCGATACGGTTTTTGGTGATAACTGACTTTTACCATATATACGGCCAGTTCGAGACCGAATGTCTTAGCGGCATAAGAAAGCGCAGCTCCCCATTGTCCGGCACCGGTCTCGGTTGTGATGTTGGTTACCCCTTCTTTTTTGCAGAAGTAGGCTTGAGCAATAGCCGAGTTGAGTTTGTGTGAGCCGATCGGACTTACACTCTCGTTCTTAAAATAGATATGAGCGGGTGTGTCCAATGCCTTTTCCAGTCCATAAGCCCGAACCAATGGTGTGGGACGCCATACTTTATACATATCGCGTACTTCATCGGGAATTTCTATCCATCTGTCGGTCGTGTTCAATTCCTGGCTGACTAATTCTTTAGCGAAAATCGGATAGAGATCTTCCGGAGCCAATGGCTTTTTAGTTTTAGGATTGAGAGGCGGCATCGGCTTGTTTTTCATATCTGCCACTATATTGTACCATGCTTTGGGTATGTCGCTTTCTTGCAATAAAAATTTCTTGGTATCCATAATAAAAAGTTTTAGTTATGGTATTATTTATCGAGTTTGTTTTAGTGTGACGTTAAAATTAACGTTTAAATTGATTTTCGAAACAAAGGAACAAATAATAATTAAAAAATCAAACAAAAAGAAAGGATAATTCGCTATTACTAAACAAATCGGTTTAGATTTTTTGGCTTTAATAAAATAGTAGAATTGCACAGAGATATGGAATATTGGGAATATGTAGTTTAATGCTGAGGTCGGATATTAAAAAAACAAAGAGAGGGACTACTCACGTAGTATTCCTCTCTTTTAGAATTCATCACATTATGCTTATTTTAAAGTGCTAGAAAAGTTACGCATCTCGCGCGACTATTTTTGAAAAGTGCGAATTAATATCTTTTTTCAACTATTTTCCAATCGACGATCTCCCATAAACTATTCAGGTGATCGGCTCTTCTATTTTGGTAGTCGAGGTAATAGGCATGTTCCCAGACATCGAAAGTAAGAAGTGGTGTATATCCTTTTGTCATAGGATTACCGGCATTACTTTCTTTAATAATATCCAGCTTACCATCTTTATCTTTTACCAGCCATACCCATCCCGATCCGAATAGGGTGGTTCCTGCATCGACAAATGCCTTTTTGAAATTTTCAAAAGATCCCCATTTTTCGTCTATTGCTTTCGCCAACATCCCTTTAGGGATCTCATTTTTATGAGGGGTAAAGCTGAAAAAATAAAATATATGATTCCATGACTGGGCAGCATTGTTAAATAGTGCTCCGTCTGCTTCCCTTACGATTGTCTCGATAGGCACATTTTCGTAAGGGGTACCTTTGATCAGATTATTCAGATTATTGATATAAGTCTGTTCATGTTTACCATAGTGAAACTCTATTGTCTTTTTGCTGATGACTGGTTCCAATGCATCATATTCGTATGGTAACTTAGGTAATTCGTATTTCATATATTCTTTTTTAATTGCTGTTTTATAATAATAACAAGTTAAATGCCGGAAAGTTCTTCTAAATCTTAGTATTTTAACATTATTTTATATATTAAACTTTCTAATAGCTCTTATCCTTCTCATCTACTTATTATCATTTGCTTTATTTAATAAACATCCCTTATCGATAAAAGTTCGGTAAAACGGGAAAAAAATAATTACATTTGCACGAAAGAATTATCTATATAGAGTGGAAGAATTTCTGAAAAATCTTAATCCGAGTCAGCGTGAAGCTGTTTTGTATAACGAAGGTCCCTCGCTTGTTATTGCCGGTGCCGGATCGGGGAAGACCCGTGTACTTACCTATAAAATAGCCTATCTTTTGCAAACGGGCTATGCCCCATATAATATATTGGCGTTGACGTTTACGAATAAGGCCGCACGAGAGATGAAAGAGCGTATTTCCCGAATCGTCGGAGAAGATACGGCATCTCGTCTATGGATGGGAACTTTTCATTCGGTTTTTTTACGGATTCTAAGAACGTATGCCGACCGTATAGGTTTTGATTCTAAATTTACGATTTACGACAGCGCCGATTCGAAAAACCTGATAAAAACGATCATAAAAGAACGATCTTTAGATGATAAGTTATATAAGCCGGCAACGGTTCAAGCGATTATTTCTAATGCAAAGAATGCATTGATTACTCCCGGTGCTTATGCAGCCTCAAAAGAGTTGGTCGAAGCGGATGAGCGTTCTAAAAAGCCTCTTATCAAAGATATATATGCAGAATATTGGAATCGGTGTGCTCGTGCAGGGGCGATGGATTTTGATGATTTTTTGCTTTATACCAATATTTTGTTTCGTGATCATCCCGATGTGCGTGATCATTACAGTAAGATATTTCGTTATATATTGGTCGATGAATACCAAGACACCAATTTTGCGCAGCATCTTATCGTGCATCAATTGGCAAAAGATCATAATCATATATGTGTTGTTGGTGATGATGCACAAAGTATTTATTCGTTTCGAGGGGCTAATATCAGTAATATTTTGAATTTGCGGACCGATTATCCCGGTTGCCGGATTTTTAAGTTGGAACAGAATTACCGCTCTACGCGTATGATTGTTGCTGCGGCAAATAGCCTGATCGAAAAAAATAAGGAGCAAATTCCCAAACATATATTTTCGGATAATGATGAAGGAAGTAAAGTTGCTGTATTGAGTGCCTATTCTGATTTTGAGGAGGGGTATATGATCGCAAACCGTATAGCGGAAATGCGTGCTGTTTCCGGATTTTCATATAGTGATTTTGCTATTCTTTATCGGACGAATGCGCAATCCCGTATATTTGAGGAAGCATTGCGGAAAAAAAGTATTCCCTACAAAATATATGGAGGGTTATCATTTTATCAGAGAAAAGAAATTAAAGATATTGTCGCCTATTTCCGTATGACTGTCAATCCTCATGATGAGGAAGCCTTGAAACGTATTATTAATTATCCGCCTCGAGGTATTGGCGATACTACCCTGCGGAAGATAGGTGAATGTGCAACAACTCATAAGGTAAGTTTGTGGCAGGTTGTTTCCGATCCGCTTACTTATGCTCTTCCTGTCAATAATGGGACATTGGACAAGTTAAGGAATTTTACAGATTTGATCGATTCTTTCCGGGAGTCGGCGGAGAAGAAAAATGCCTTTGATTTGGCGGAGCAGATAATTAAGCAATCCGGAATTTTTACGGAAGTATTTTCGAACCGTAATCCGGAGGATCTGAGTCGTCAGGAAAACTTGCAAGAATTGATGAATGGGGTGCAGGAATTTTGTACTTTACGAGAAGAAGAAGGCAATGAATCGGTTGCGTTGATCGATTTCTTGAGTGAAATATCTTTGGCTACCGATCAAGATAATGATAAAGAGGAGAATAGCGATAAAGTAACGATGATGACCGTTCATGCTTCTAAAGGTCTTGAATTTACCAATGTGTTTGTTGTGGGTTTGGAAGAGGATCTTTTCCCTTCGGCCATGTGCAAGAGTAGTGAACGGGAGATAGAAGAGGAGCGGCGATTGCTTTACGTTGCCATTACTCGTGCCGAGAAAAACTGTATACTTTCTTATGCCGGCACCCGTTATCGTAACGGGCAACCTACGGCTATGCCACCCAGCCGTTTTCTGAAAGATATGGATTCTCGATATTTATCTTTACCTTCAACTTTTGATGGTGGCGAAAGGCAGGAGAGGCTATCTCAGAATCGTTTCTCTTCCGGAAATATGCTGGGTCGTGTGCGTAGCCGTCAATGGTCGGAAGAATTGAGCCCTGTAAACTCGGGAGCTAAGCAATCGTTCTCTTCCGGTTCGGAACATTATAGACCGCTTACACGAATAGAACAAGCCGTCTCTAAAGAGTCGACCGGGACATTGAAGCAGTTCGGAAATTTGCAGGTCGGGAGCATTATTCGGCACGATCGTTTCGGACAAGGACAAGTCATCGAGCTTTCGGGAGAGGGAGAAAATGCCAAAATGGGGGTTGATTTTGAGAATGTCGGCAAAAAACAATTGTTGCTTAAATTTGCAAAATTTACCGTAGTTGAATAAATAGATATATGATATATGGATATAGAAAAAATACCGTCGCCTTGTTATGTACTCGACGAGGCATTATTCCGTAAGAATTTGGAGCTGATACGTTCGGTTAAAGAACGTGCCGGAGTGAATATAATATTGGCATTTAAAGCCTTTGCTTTATGGAAGGCTTTCCCTATCGTGCGGGAGTATATTCCCTATTCAACGGCGAGTTCTGTATTTGAGGCCCGGTTGGCATATGAGGAAATGGGCAGTCTTGCCCATACCTATTCTCCGGCTTATACCGATGCCGATTTCCCCGTTATTATGGGATATAGCAGTCATATCACATTCAATTCGTTGAGTCAGTTTCGACATTTTTATCCGCAGATTGTAGCTGCCGGAAACAAAGTCTCTTGCGGTTTACGTATTAATCCGGAGTATTCCGATGTAGAAACCGATCTTTATAATCCTTGTGCTCCCGGTTCACGATTGGGAATTGTCGCTTCAATTTTGGGAGATACATTACCGGATGGGGTGGAAGGATTACATTTTCACACGCTTTGTGAATCATCCTCGTATGATTTAGAGAAAACCTTAGTGCAGATAGAGCAGAAATTCGGACATTTGCTTCCGCAGGTTAAATGGTTGAATATGGGAGGCGGACACCTGATGACCAGAAAAGATTATGATGTAGAACATCTGATCAAACTGTTGACCGCTTTCAAAAAACGCCATCCCAATCTCGAAATTATCATGGAGCCGGGTAGTGCATTTGCCTGGCAGACGGGTGTCTTGGTATCTTCTGTCGTGGATATTGTCGAAAACCATGGAATAAAAACGGCAATTTTAGATGTTTCGTTTACCTGTCATATGCCCGATTGCCTCGAGATGCCGTATAAGCCGGCCGTACGTGGAGCCACAGATCCTGTTCCGGGAAAGCCTACTTATCGGTTAGGAGGAAACTCCTGTTTGAGTGGAGACTATATCGGCGATTGGTCGTTCGATAAAGACCTTGAGATAGGAGATAAAATTGTGTTTGAAGATATGATTCATTATACCATAGTCAAAACGAATATGTTTAACGGCATTCCACATCCCGCATTGGCTTTGTGGACAAAGAACGGGGAATTGAAAATGTGGCGTACCTATACCTACGAAGATTATAAGAACCGGATGGCATAATGTTTAAAATACAAACCGTTTCAATTTTTACCGTCATATATAACCGGCATGCGTATTTGTTTGCTGAAAGCCGCTATTATCATATATTATAATTCTGATTATTATTTTAATATCTGCCATGTTGGTAATGAGTTAGAGGTTTTATTTTGTTAATGAGAGATATAGATATATGAAAATAAACTTAAATCTTAGCGTTTTATTTGCTGGAATATAAGAGATAACATTATATTTGTTCCATATTTTTTCATGGTATTAAATTTAAGGTTAATAAAAGATTGGTTGTCGGGATGACAACCATTTTTTTTACTGCACTTTTTAGTATAAGATACAATTGTTGGAAACGATTTTGTGAAGAGCAATCAGAAATAAAAAAAGTATTTAAAATAAGGTTATGATTCGGCAAGTAAAATTGCAAGACAGCAAAGCTATTGTAGATATTTATAATGAATATATCGTACATAGTGTAGCTACTTTTGAAACAGAATATTTGCACGAGGATGAAATGCAGTCTCGTATAGCTAAAATTTCTGCAGATTTCCCTTATTGGGTATGTGAAAAAGACAATAAGGTAGTGGGATTTTCTTTTGCTCATCCGTGGAGACAACAGGCTGCATATAAATATACACTTGAGACAACGGTATATGTGTCTTCCGATTATGTAGGAATGGGTGTCGGGAAAGCTTTGATGGAAAGATTGATCGAAGAGTGTCGTCAAAGAGGCTATCATGCATTGATTGCCTGTATTACGTCTGAGAATGAACCCAGTAAATCGTTACATTTAAAACTTGGATTTAAGCAAGTCTCTATTTTTAAGCAGGTAGGGACCAAGTTTGGACGTTGGCTGGACGTGATAGATTATGAATTGTTATTGATTTAAAGATAGTTATACTTAAAAAAAGAAGCCGATTATTTTAAATAATCGGCTTCTTTCCATAGTTAAGGTTAAAGTACTACTTGATATGTATGATTGATTTATCCTGAGGAATTTCTAATGAGTTAGTACTCAATTTATTCTCATTGTCATACTTGAGGTTATAAGTTTTTTCACCTCTGAAAGTGTTGACTTTGATTTTTAGTCCCGATAGGTTACTTGTTTGTGGTGCAAGATCTTTCAACCGGAAGGATGCGATTCCCCAAAGATGTCTGTCTATTTGAGGATCATCTTCTACGTTATGGCGGAATTCCAGTTGCATGTAATTGTCTTTATCCGGATTTTCGGAGAGCGAGAAATCTCGCACGACATTAACCATGTGTTTTTTATTTCCAGCACCCTTCATTTCAAATTGTATGGTCAAGTATTCATCACTTGTCCACATATCGAGAATATTCACAGGGTCATTTCCGATGCTATCTGCTGTTTCGGGAGTAATCGGAATGATATTTTTAACTAAGACCGTGTCGATATCGTTAATGGCAATGTAGTAATCATATCCCATATAGTTTTCTTGTAATAATGAGAAATTGACAATTACTCGTCTGCCATTTTCCAAAAAATAAGAAGGGATAGAAGTGTTAGCCGGTAACATGGTCTTTTTACTGTCTAACTGTAAATAAGGAGACTCTTCGTCATTGACTACCATGTTTCCGATAGCATACGCATATGCATTATAATAATAAACATCGTCATCGTCTTTACAAGATTGCAGCATGATTGTTGATGTGATGAATATTATCAATCCTGTCAAAAAAATAGATTTTCTTTTCATAGATATTTTTTTTAAATTATTATTCTCAGTTCGTTTTTTGTCTTTGTTTGTAATGTAAATGTTAGTTTGTTCAGAATACTGCATCTAAAAATGTTAAAGAGTTAAAAAGATGTTTTCTCATGTGTTTGATGCAGTATTTTTACATTTTCTGCATTTATAAATTAAAGTGTGATTTTTGAACAGGAATGAGCGAAGAAGAATTGATTGAGCATTGTAGACAAAAAGATCGGTTTGCACAGAAACAATTATATGAGTTGTATGCAGGCTCTTTATACGCTCTTTGCATTCGCTATTCTGGAGATCGAGAAACCGCAAAAGATATATTGCATGATGGTTTTCTTCGAATATTCACATCTTTTGACAAATTCGATTACCGGGGTAAAGGTTCTTTGAAAGCATGGTTGAGCCGCGTTATGGTTAATACAGCATTAGAATATCTGCGCAAAAATGGAAAAATAAATCAGGTTTTGACTTTAGATGAAATACCGGATATTGTTGATCCTGAAAGTGAAGGTGATGATTTGGAAAGAATTCCGCAGGACGTATTAATGAATTTCATATCGGAATTGCCTTCCGGCTATCGAACAGTATTCAATCTGTACACCTTTGAAGAAAAATCTCATAAAGAAATCGCCGATTTATTGAAAATCAGTGAGAAGACTTCTTCTTCGCAACTTTATCGTGCCCGGATTATACTGGCAAAGAAAATAAAAAAGTATTTAATGGAAACAGATGCATGGAACAAAAAGATCGATGGACTGTAAAATTCCGTGACAGGATGGAGGGTTATACAGAAACACCTCCTGCCGATATATGGGAAAAATTGGACGAAGAGTTGGCTTTCGGGACAACGCAAAAAAGAAATAGACAGTTCTTTTTTAGAATTGCCGTAGCCGCAGCAGTTTTATTGTTGCCGTTAATCGGTCTCTATTTCTTTGTGTTCACTCCCGAATCAGAAGTCCCTGTGGCAAAGACTTCTGCCGATAAGATATTGCTTCATGAAGATAATAATGAAGTATCCTCAAAAGTATCCTCAGAAACGACACCGATATATAATCGAAAAATCGCAGATGCCCGTGTCGGAAATCTGAAAGTGAAAGAGATTCCTGACTTACAGCAGCCGGTCGATGTGGCAAAAGAAGAAGAAATGACCGAGCCGCCAGTCGATAATATCGAAAGTGTGCCGGAGACAAAAGAGAAAAAATTATCTGAATCTGAATCGAAAAGTGTTCTGCAAAAAGATGAGAGTCATTCACTTCGGAATATGCCTGTTCATAGAGATTTTGAGGTGAAAGATAGAAATGAAAAAAAACGGGGATGGTCGATCGGGGTTTCCGTAGGGAATAGTATGATGACCTCGGCAGAAAATCATTACGGATTTAGTAATCTTGACCGTTCTGGAGCGACTTCTCGTGGACTGAATCTTTTACAGGCAGAAAATAGTGAAAAAGTAGAGAATTATAGGACAGAGTTGGCCTATCAGCAGATTATGTTTAAGAATATCAATACAGAAACCTCAACAAGTGTGAAACATCATTTCCCCATTACATTCGGGGTTTCATTACGAAAAGATATATCAAATCGGTTTTCTTTGGAAACAGGGCTCGTATATACTTTATTGTCTTCCGATTTGAAAGCTGGAGGAGATGTCTATTATTTCCAAGAACAGAAACTGCACTATTTGGGAATTCCGTTGAAGGCCGGGTGTTATTTGGTAAAGAAAAAATATCTTTCGCTGTATCTGTCGGCCGGAGGAATGATCGAGAAATGTGTGAAATCACAATTGCAAACACATTATGAGATGCAGAATGACTTATCTTTTGTCGGAGATGAACATCTGGATGTTGACAGATTGCAAGGCTCGATTCTCGCATCTCTTGGAGCCCAGTTCAATATCACAGACTATTTGGGTCTTTATGCCGAACCGGGAGTTGTGTACTATTTTGATGACGGGACAGATGTTGCTACTATTCGAAAAGAAAAACCTTTCAATGTAAATCTGCAAATCGGGTTGAGATTCGGGTTTTGATCCCTTTGTACATTGACGTTTGATAAATCGGCAAACCCTTCAGGATTCTTTTTTATCGGCTTGTAGAATAAAGATATTTCATATTTTAACAAATATTCCAATTATATTTTGCTATATTTACGAAATATGGGATGCGGCTTGACATAGGAAAACCTGAAAACTGTATTTCCGTTTGCCTTTGTATTTGCCTTTCCCTATATTTAATTGTTAACTTTAATGATTGGATTATGAAAAAGTACATTGCAGAAATGATTGGGACTATGGTGCTTGTCCTAATGGGGTGTGGCAGTGCTGTTTTTGCGGGGAGTGTAACCGGTTCTGTTGGGGCCGGAGTGGGCACGATCGGAGTAGCATTGGCTTTTGGTTTGTCTGTCGTAGCCATGGCTTATGCCATAGGTGGAATATCGGGTTGCCATATAAATCCGGCAATTACCTTGGGGGTATTTTTATCGGGCAGAATGGATAAAAAAGATGCCGGCATGTATATGTTGTTTCAAGTCATAGGTGCAATTATCGGTTCATTGATTCTTTATCTTCTTGTATCGACCGGAGCACATGGAGGCCCGACAGAGACCGGTGCAAATACTTATTCCGAAGGAATGATGTGGCAGGCATTTATCGCAGAGCTTGTATTTACATTCATTTTTGTTTTAGTGGTACTCGGTTCTACCGATGAGAAAAAAGGAGCCGGAAATTTAGCCGGATTGGCTATTGGTCTGACTTTAGTTTTGGTACATATCGTCTGTATACCTATAACGGGAACTTCTGTAAATCCAGCACGTAGTATCGGGCCGGCATTGTTCCAAGGAGGAGAGGCCTTATCTCAGTTATGGCTGTTTATTGTCGCGCCGCTTATCGGAGCAGCATTGAGTGCGGCGGTATGGAAATTCCTTGCATGCGATAAGGCATGATTTTGCGTTGTGCAGAAATATTAAGCGTGATAAATTAAAAAAGGTTTCGGGATATGTTCTTTATTTTTGAGAAACATATCCCGAAACCTTTTTATAAGAGAATCTTTTTCTAAAAAATTTATTGCCGTTTCAGCTTAGCGGCCATAGCATTGGCTAATTCTTTACATTGGGCAACTTTTTCCGGCGTGATTCCTTGTTTCATCTCTACGGGTTCTCCCGTAACATCCCACTTCATTCGTTCTGCAAAAGCCGATAACCGTTTTACTGCGGCACCAGCCCATGTAAATGAACCGAAATATCCGAATATCCTATTTTTCATGTCACGGGTTTCCAATTTGGAAATCAGGGATTCTACATTGGGGAACAATTCGTTTGTATATGTCGGACTACCGATAATTAGACCTTTGTATTTGAATATATCGCGTAAGATATATGACATATCTGACTTGGATACATTGTGCATGACAATATTTTTAATCCCTTGAGTTGCTAATTCTCGAGCAATGACTTCAGCCATCCGTTCGGTATTTCCATACATGCTTCCGTATGCGATAACAACTCCCTCTTCACCTTCATACAGGCTTAACCGATTATAAATGTCTATGACTTTTGAAATTTCATCTTTCCATACCGGACCGTGTGTCGGGCAGATCATTTGTATATCTAATCCGGAAAGTTTTGCAAGAGCTTTTTGTACAGGAGAGCCGTATTTACCTACTATGTTCGAATAATACCGGAACATTTCGTCCCAATATTTTTCGGTATTCATTTGGTAATCGACGATTCCTCCGTCCAATGTGCCGAAACACCCGAATGCATCTCCGGAGAAAAGGATTTTGTTATTTTCGCAGTAAGTCATCATCGTTTCAGGCCAATGCACCATAGGTGTCATGTAAAACGTAAGACTTTTTTCTCCTAAGGAGAGCTGTTCGCCATCTTTTACTTCATGAAATTTTTCAGAGATTCCGTAAAAACCTTCAATCATTCCGATCGTTTTGTTATTCCCTATAATTTTTATATCAGGATATATGCGACAGAGATCGTTTATCGATGCAGAATGGTCTGGTTCCATATGGTTTACAACCAAATAATCGATAGGCCTTTCTCCCAAGATACTTTTTATTTTTTCAAAAAACAGGTCTGTATAACAATGATCTACGGTATCGACCAGAACAACGCTCTTATCAATGATCAAATATGAATTATAAGAGACTCCGAGAGGTAAAGGCCATAATCCTTCGAACAAGTGTTTGGTTCGGTCATTTACTCCTACGTAATGGATGTCGGTACTGATTTCTGTGATAGATGTCATATTTTCTCCTTTATTTATTAACAGCTGCAAAGTTACAAAAATGTATTTTTTTCTTGAAGCAAAGCGGTTATCGATTTTGTTATAAATATTGAAAGACTTATTAGCAGGAGCTTTTTTGGGGTGATTTACCGAGCCCTTTCCCTAAAAAACGGAAGAGTGGGAGAGGCTCGTCAATCGATAAAACGTTTTGTTATATTCCCGTATTCTTCGATTCTTCGATCTCTTAAAAATGGCCACCAACGACGAACATTTTCTGACCGGTTTAAATCGATTTCGACAACAAGGTTCTCTTCCCGGTTGTCAGAGGCTTGAGCCAAAAACTCTCCTTGCGGGCCGGCGACAAAACTGCTGCCCCAGAATAAGATTCCGTTCGTTTGTCCCGACGGATCCGGTTCATGCCCCGTGCGGTTTACCGAAATAACGGGTAACCCGTTGGCTACGGCATGTCCTCGTTGCGATATGATCCATGCGTTGCGTTGACGTTCTTTCTCATCTTCGGTATCGCTGCTTTCCCATCCGATAGCTGTCGGATAGATGAGGAGATCGGCACCTTTTAACGCCATAAGACGGGCAGCTTCAGGGTACCATTGATCCCAGCATACCAATACTCCGAGTTTCCCGATAGACGTTTGTATGGGTTCAAACCCGAGATCTCCCGGTGTAAAATAGAACTTTTCATAATATGCCGGATCATCGGGGATGTGCATTTTTCGATATTTCCCGGCAATGCTGCCATCGGTATCGAAAACTACTGCCGTATTGTGATATAATCCTGCGGCTCTTTTTTCGAATAGTGAAGTTACCAATACAATACTGCAAGAACGGGCTATCTCGCCGAAAAAACGGGTAGAAGGACCCGGAATAGTCTCTGCAAGGTCGAATAAACGGGTGTCTTCGGTTTGGCAAAAATAAACACTGTTATGTAACTCTTGCAATACAACGAGTTCGGCGCCTTTACGGGCACACTCTTCTATATTGTTTTTCAATCGTTGCATATTTGCATGTATATCATTCGTATTGGATTGCTGGATGAGTCCGACTTTTATCTTTTTCTCCATAAGTACGATTTATTTTATTACGTTTTTGGGATATTGCATGGTAACACAGTGCAAAGAACCGTGCTGTTTGATCAGTGCTCGGCAATCTATTCCGACAATTTCGCGATCGGGGAAAGCTGTTGCCAATACCTCTGCTGCCCGTCTATCATTTTCCGGTTGGTTATAGGTAGGGTATAGAACGGCATTATTTATAATTAGAAAGTTGGCATAAGTTGCCGGTAACCGTTCATTGTCGAAGACAATTTTATCTGCCATCGGCAGAGGTAAGAGTCTGAAAGGTTTATTTTCTTTTGTCCGGAAACTTTGCAATTGAGATTCCATCTTTTTTAAAGATTCATAATGGCTGTCTTTCGGGTCGTTGCATTGCACATAAACGATTGTGTCATTGGGACAAAATCTTGCCAATGTGTCGATATGACTGTCGGTATCGTCTCCCTCCAAAAAACCATAATCCAACCATAAGACTCGAGACATTCCCAAAGTCGTTTTCAGGTATTCTTCTATTTGCTCTTTGTCCCATCCTCCATTACGATTGGGAGAGAGCAGACATTCGCTTGTAGTGAGCAATGTACCCTTCCCGTCCGATTCGATAGATCCGCCTTCGATGACGAAATTCAGGCAATTTATATATTGGGCATTGAATAATCCGGAGCGGAAGGCTTTCCCGGTAATAAGGTTGTCTTTATGTGCTGCGAATTTCATTCCCCAGCCATTGAACTTGAAATCGATGATACTTGCATTTCCGTTTTTGTCCAGAATAGAAATTCCCCCATGATCTCGTGCCCAAGTATCGTTTGTGTCACATTCAAAGAAGCAGATATTCTCGATATTGACTTTTGATTGTATTTGTTTCTTTACGCTTTCGATATTCGGAGCAACGATCAATAGTTTTTCTCGGCGGGAGATCTCTTTAGCTATTTCTGCAAAGCACGACTGCACCTCCTTTAGCATATGTTTCCAGTCTGTTGCAGCGTGAGGCCATGTCAATTGCACACCCGATTGTTCTTCCCATTCAGCGGGTAAATAGAAGTCTTGTTTCACTTTATTTCTGGTTCTTTGGGTTTTCGATCAAAAAAAGGATTTTTAGAGGATATACTGATCGGAATTCCGATAATCTGGTGACAATCTTTCATCCATCCGATTCGTTGGGCAGCCCATCCGGCAGAGAACATGACCCGGCTATCCACCCTTAAATCTGCAGCTTTTGCGCAGGCCGATCCGATGGCGATGCCCACATCTATTGTATTTATGGCACACGGTGTATCGTGTGGTTTTTCAGAGCATGTCGAGAATCCACAATATCCGCAATTTAAAGATTGCTTATGTTCTTTTGTTCCGATCAAGATCAGCGCATCGGCCGAGCAGATATTTTCAGAATCGCGGATCAGAAATTTCAATCCTGTCTCTTCCGAAAGTTTCTTCATTTCTTGAGAAAGCATTTCGATTTCTTGTCCGGTAATAGTTATAATTTCGATAATATCTACACCTTTCCCCTTGGGTGCCGTACGAGCTGCCGTCATTATTTGGCGGGCAGCATCCAGTATATAAGATTGCCGGGAGGTTCTTTCGTCAATAATCATAATATTATTTGTTTTTATTATTACAAAGGTAATGAAACTCTTTTGTAATATAGAAATTTTACTTTTGCTTTTTATTTAATTGTATTGTACCAGAGAGATTTTGTTATTTGTTTTATAAAAGCAATGTTGATAATTCGAAATTTTTGTTTGAAATAAGAGTGTGGAATAGTGTATTCCTGTAATTATCCCTTTGTTGCCCTGTGGTATTTTAGTATGGAGATAACAAAATGTTTCAAGTGGTTAAAGATGTATCTTCATGAATGTTGAAAGTTTATTGACATTAATGGTTGTAATGTTAAATAAAATAATATTTGATTTTGCAGAGTGGAAATCAAGGTAGATTTTATTTAGTATTTTTCTAAAATATACAAAGAATTCCATAATAAACTGTTATTTTTGTACTTCATATATAATTTTTTAAATATTATGAACATTAACTCATTAAGAACCTTATTTATTGTTTTCATCATGGTCAGTGCTACACACTTGACCGCCGCAGAATGGACTTGTAAGCAAGCCCCTATCATGAGTAAATGGGGTGAAAACATTAATCCGAACAATGTTTGGAATGAATATCCACGTCCACAAATGGAAAGGACGGAGTGGATGTCTCTCAATGGCCTGTGGGATTACTATAAGAAAAAGATCGTAAATCTTGCCTATGATGTTCCACAAAATGTTTTTGACCAGAAAATTCTGGTGCCTTATCCCGTAGAATCGGCTTTGTCTGGTATCATGGATACCAACTTTATGGAGAACACACACTCTACTTTTATATATCGACGTACATTTACACTTCCCAAATCATACAAAAGTAAGAATATCTTGCTTCATTTCGGAGCAGTAGACTGGAAATGTGTTGTATATATCAATGGCCAAAAGGCCGGAAGTCACAGTGGTGGTAACGACCCATTTTCCTTGGATATTACCCGATGGCTTAAGCCTGAAGGAGAACAAGAAATACAAGTATGTGTAACAGATCCGACCAATTTAGGTGGTCAACCTATCGGTAAACAAACGATCAAGCCCGGTGGGTGCACTTATACTCCCGTAAGTGGTATTTGGCAGACGGTATGGATAGAACCGGTATCTCCGCTCCATATAGAGGATTATCTGGTTACATCTGATATCGATAAGGGAACTGTATCTGTGAAAGTATCAGCTACTGATCCGGCAGCCACAGTTAGCATTCTCATTAAAGACGGACGTAAAACAGTAGCACAACTTGCGGGAGTGAATATCACTCAGGACCATACTATCCGCATTCCCGAAGCTAAATTATGGTCACCTGATTCACCGCATCTTTACGACATGGAAATCCTTTTGTACAATGCCGATGGCATACAGACCGACCGCATAAAAGGTTATTTCGGTATGCGTAAAATTAGTAGAGGTATGGTGGACGGACATCCTTGCCTTATGTTGAACAATATGCCACTGTATCAATTCGGTGTTCTTGACCAAGGCTGGTGGCCCGACGGTTTGCTGACTCCTCCATCAGACGAAGGCATGCGCTACGATATAGAAGTGATCAAATCATTAGGGATGAACATGATCCGTAAGCATCTTAAGGTAGAGCCTGCACGTTGGTATTATCATTGTGATAAAATGGGTATGCTGGTATGGCAAGATATGCCCAGTGGTGGAGACAAAGGAATTTTGGGAGATAAAAAGACTATTCAGGAGAATTTCTACGAAGAATGCAAGCGTATTGTCAACTCACTTAAGAAGCATCCGAGCATTGTAGTATGGGTAGCCTATAATGAAGGCTGTGGACAAGATGCTTCGGGTAATGACTTGCATACTCGGCGTGGTGTGGAGACTATCCGGCAGGCCGACAATACGCGTCTTATCAATGCTGCCAGCGGATGGGTAGATTTTGAAGTGGGTGACATTATCGACCAGCATAGCTATCCTGTGCCATCACTCCAGGCTAACCCCCTCAATGAACGCGTGGCTGTCTGTGGTGAATATGGCGGAATTACGCTAAAAGTGAAAAATCACTTGTGGAAAGGCAGTGACATGGAATATACTTCTGTCCCGGACAGCAAGGCCTTGGCTGAGCGCTTCAACTCCTACACTTCTGTTTTGCAAGGATTACAAGCACAAGGGTTATGGGCTTCTGTATATACTCAGGTATCTGATGTGGAACAAGAACTGAACGGGCTACTTACCTATGACCGTAAAGTTTTCAAAATAGCTCCTTCAGAACGGGCTTCTGTAAGAGAAGAGATCTTACGAACCATACACAACCGTTCCCGTCAGATTATTGTTCTTGATGCTGCTGATACCTCGGATAATGAAGAATGGAGTTACACGACAGACACCCCTTCAGCTAATTGGTATACACGAGACTTTGATGACAGTTCCTGGAAAAAAGGGAAAGCCGGATTTGGTAGTGGAGATGCCCCTAACACATTTATGCGCAGTACTTGGAATACTTCTGACATCTATATTCGTCGCCATTTTGATATCGGCAACCTGACGCCGAAACAGATTGAATCCTTACAACTCTGGATTTATCAAGATGATGATTGTGAAGTGTATATAAACGGAATTAAAGCCTATGAAGTTAAAGGCTGGACTACACGTTATATCATACAGCCTATTGCCCGGGAGGCTCTTGCTACGCTGAAACCCAATAGCCGTAATGTCATAGCTATTCATGCACACCAAGGTTCTGGAGGTCAATACATAGATGCTGGGTTACGCTATAAGGAATATATTCCCGTAGAACAATACCGTGTGGAAATCCTGCCTCAACGTCAGCTTATGCCAGAAGTTAAAGCTACGGATAGCGTATACCTCATGTCCTATTTTAAGGCCAGCGCACAACATTTATTCTATGCTTATAGCTACGACGGGAAAAAATGGACAGATATTAACGGAAGTCGCCCCGTTTTCAATGCTTACGATGATGAGATTTGTTTACGTGACCCATACATACGTCGTGTCACGCACAATGGAGAGACCAAATATCATCTTGTACACACATGGGGATGGGATCATCCTGCGCTATTCCACTGGGAATCAAATGACTTGATACATTGGACAGCTGCTAATGGAGGCTCTCATCCTGATGACGGGAAAATCATGTTGATGGATGGTCACAAGGGCGGTCCAGTATCACCTAATGCTTGGGCGCCAGAATTTACCTATGATGAACAGACCGGCACGTTTTATCTTTATTGGTCCTCCCGTATTGGCAATAGACAGGTGCATCATTATTGTACTACGAAAGATTGGCTCACATTCTCTACTCCGGCAGTTTATTTCGATCCGGGTTTTACAGCTATTGACATGACCATTCTGAAAGACGGAGATACGTATTACGCTTACTATAAGGATGAACGGAATGGAGAGAAGACTATCCGTTGTGCTACGTCGAAGAGTCTCGATCCACGTGTACAGCGCTTTGTAGGTTCTGTACCATTATTGCCTTCACGTTACATAGAAGTTGAAGGTCCGGAAGTATTTCCGGCCATTGGAGGCAAAGGCTGGTTTCTCTATTTCGATAAGTTTAATGGCGATCGGGGAGTGAGCTATACCGGATGTACAGATCCGTCGCAAAACAAATGGTATCCCATCCCGGATGCAGACATACAAAATCCTACGGATGTGAAACATGGTAGTGTAGAAATTATTTCTTCTGCAGAATTAGAAAAACTTTTAAATTATTATAAATAAAAACGAAACAATTAAGATATAAATGTTGTTTTTTAATGAAAGGGCCGTGATATTTGAAGATCTTATGATACAGTTATGAACTTGAAAATTGTTTAAATTTTTGTATTATGGATGGAGATATTGAAGAATTATTTGAAAGTTTGATAAAAAAGTATCGTGAACAGGAGGCTGCTTTTGATGAATTGAAATTGATGATGGAGGAGGATGAGGAGCTGAAGAAAACATATGAAGAATGGTGTGCAGCGATGGGTTGTTCCGAGAAAAAAGGTTTTGGAGTATTTTATCAAGAATATATGGAACGAGATGATTCTATATGGGATAGTATATATCCAAATAAAGAGGAGTATGATGAATATGATAGCAGTTTTTAATTCTTTTGGACATTAGGAATGTCAAATTTTGTAGAGGATAAATGTGTTTAAATAGAATATTCGTTTATATTTTTGATTTTACAAAAGGCTTTTGGAAAACTAAGAGGGTAAGAGTTAGTATTTCCAAATTATCTCATATAATTTAAATAAATAATTAAATAATGAAGAAAAGGCTGGAATCTCCAGCCTTTTCTTGCTTTTATCAAAGAGTTTCTCTTTATTTTGGTTCTATGGTACATGAGAATCTTTCAGCAAAGTTTATGTACGCGATGTAAGGGTGATGTATTAGCGTCCTTTAACTTATGCTGGGATACACAAGGTTCTTTTCTTCAATTACATCAAGCACTTCTCTTAAATATTTTTCGGCTTCGTATTTTGCCATAGGAAGATCATGTAGCAAGTAGTTTCCACAATCTTGAGGAGCAGCACCCGGTACTTCTCCTTGAAAGTCACGTATAAATCGGAATGTTTCACGCATCAATTCAACGATATCTTCCGATTTTAAGTCTCCTTGTACCAGAAAGTAGTTTCCAGTGCAGCAACCCATAGGTCCCCAAAATACAATCTTATCGCCCCATATTTCATGATTTCTTAAATAAGTGGCAGCCAGATGCTCTATGGTGTGCAATGCTCCATATCCAAGAGCCGGTTCCCGGTTAGGTTCTTTCATCCGTATGTCGAATGTGGTTATTACATGATCACCTATGTAATCTTTTCGTGAGACATAAATGCCTCGTAACAAATGAATATGGTCTATTGTAAAACTCGGTATTTTTTTCATACTGTCTTTATAATGTGTCGATTAGTTTTTTTATTATTTCGAACGATTTTTGGGGGAAGTCTTTCCAAAAACGTTTATATTGAGCCGAATGGTTTTCTGCTGCGGGTGTATCGCTGATGATACGGAAACTCAAAAACGGTATTTGATTCATATAGCAGACCTGGGCGATAGAGGCCGACTCCATGTCTACGGCAAGCCCTTCGGGGAAAACAGCTTTTATTTTGTTCTGTTCTTCTCGGTTGGTAATAAATCGGTCACCGCTGCAAATAAGGCCGCTGTATATTCGATCCGAAGTTGTCAACGATATGGCTTTTTTTAGGAGATCAGGATCTGAATAAAATCGGGGCGGGAGACCTTGAATCTGTCCCGGTTCGTTTCCTTCTCCACACCATACATCGTGGTAAACGATCTCTTTTCCGGCAATGATGTCATAGACCCGGGTCGATGCGTCGATACCGCCGGCAACACCCGTATTTAATATGCAGTCTGGCCGGTAACAGTGTATCATGCTTTGCGTCCTTATGGCAGAGCAAACTTTTCCGATTCCGCTTTGTGTCAGAATCAAGGTATGTTGTCCCCGGTTCCCGATATAGAAGATGGCATTTTCGTTCTGTTCTTCCCGGCAATCGTCAAGCAGGTCCTTTACACAAGCCAGTTCTGAAGACATGGCTACTATAATTCCTATTGTCATTTGAAGCGTTGTTGTTTTTATCGGTAAATATACGATTTGTATTTCAGTGCGTAAAATTAAAAGCGTGTCTGTTCGGAGTAAAAAGAACAAACACGCTTTTTTTTTAAGTTTACCGTTTATTTCAATTGGTCTGCTACTTTTCTACCGGCAGCCAACGCTTTGAGGTTCATTTCTACGATGGCTTCCCCTTTCCGTCCGAATATATCTCGTATTCCGGCCTCTATTTGTTCATAAGGAATGCCTAAGAACGGCGAAGCTGCTCCTAACATGACAATATTTGCAGTTCGGGGTGATCCGCTTTCTTTTGCGATTGCATCTACATCCAAAAGAATCTTATGGGGCATTTTATTGATCTCGTTTAAGATACTTTCCGGATCCGGATAATTCGGAATGTTGATAAATGGTGTAGAATTAGACACGATCCAGCCATCTTTAGCGAGATAAGGAAGATAACGCAAGGCCTCCATCGGTTCGAGCGAAATAATCAGGTCCGCTTTTCCCAAGGGAATAAGGTCTGAAGCAATAGGTTTATCGGAAATACGCAGATTTGATTGTACATCGCCTCCTCGTTGGCTCATTCCGTGAACTTCAGCCTGTTTCATATATAGTCCGTTGTGTATGGCTGCTTCTCCGATTACTGCCGCAATAGAGAGGATTCCCTGACCGCCTACACCTGAAAGAATTATATCTGTTTTCATGATTGTCGAATTTTATTTTTGACGTTTTTTTCTACTTAAAGTCTGGATACATTCCCGACGGGGGATCAACACCGAAACACCGTTATATTCTATTTCTTCCCGAATGGCACGCTCCATTTCTTCCATATTTTTTTTCAACGGAGTGAGTACCCGTATATGTTCCGGCGCAACGCCGACACCACGGCATATAGCTTCGATTTTCCCTGTTCCGGCAGAGTCTTGTCCTCCTGTCATTGCTGTCGTCTCATTATCGGAGATTACGATTGTGACATTTGCATTCTCGTTTACGCAATCGAGCAATCCCGTAATACCCGAGTGTGTGAATGTCGAGTCTCCGATTACTGCAATAGCCGGGAATAAACCTCCGTCAGATGCCCCTTTGGCCATAGTAATCGAGGCTCCCATATCCACACAAGAATGTATAGCTCTGAAAGGTGGAAGGGCTCCCAATGTATAGCATCCGATATCACTGAATACCCGAGCATTTTTATACGTTCCCACAACATTGTTGAGCGCTTCGTACATATCGCGGTGTCCACATCCTTGACAAAGGGCAGGAGGACGCATGGCCACGATACTGGGCATTTCAAATGCCGATCCCGATTTCAATCCTAAAACTTTGGCTATGCGATCGGGGTTTAGTTCTCCGTCACGTTCCAATGTTCCGTCCAGTTTTCCTTTTATTGTTTTAGCCGGAACGATACCTTTTATTTTTTCTTCGACAAAAGCATATCCTTCTTCCAATACCAATATCTCATCGCAAGAGTCGAATAGTTTTTGTAACATTTTCAGCGGTAGTGGATATTGTGATAATTTGACAACCGGATAATCGCAACCGTTGGGGTAGTTTTCCATTAAATAATTGTAGGCTATGCCGCACGCAATAATACCCATTTTTTTGTTGGGCCCGTCGATATAGCGGTTGTAAGGAGAATTGTCCGAAGCCTCTGTAAAATCTTTTTGTTCGTTTAACAATGTCTTGAAACGGCGTTTGGCATTTGCCGGTAGCAAAATAAATTGTCCGGTGTTGTCAGGAAAAGAAATTTCGTTTTGAGATTTCGTCTCTTGTGTCGTTGTTACGCCGGCGCGGGAATGTGCCAATCGGGTAGTAATGCGTAACAATACAGGAATTCTGAACTTTTCGGAAAAATCGAATCCTGCTGCCACCATGTCGTATGCCTCTTGTTGGTTAGAGGGCTCAAACATCGGGATAAATGCAAAATTCCCATAAAATCGAGAATCTTGTTCGTTTTGGGAAGAGTGCATCGACGGATCATCTGCCGCTACGACGATAAGTCCCCCGTTGACACCGGTCATTCCGGCATTGATAAAGGCATCGGCAGCAACGTTCATACCGACATGTTTCATACATACCAAAGCCCGTTTCCCTATATAAGACATACCTAAAGCTGCCTCCATAGCTGTTTTTTCGTTCGTACACCAACGGGTATGTATCGTATTTTCTTTTGCTTCCCGAGAAGTCTGTATATACTCTGTTATTTCAGTGGACGGTGTGCCGGGATAGGCATAAACTCCTGATAGTCCGGCATCGAGAGCCCCTTGAGCGATGGCCTCGTCTCCTAAAAATAGATGTTTATTCATTCTGTTATATTTTGACGGTTATTAGACTTGTAAAATATGTAATGTTTCTCTTTCAAAAAGATATCTGATAATTATGTTCCGATTCTTTTTGTTATAATTTATGTGCAAATATATAAAAAAGTGAGAGCAAAGTCAAATGAAAGCAAGATTTTCGAATTTGACTTTGCCGAATTGTATTCTCTCTTATCCTAAAGCCTTGAAAGTATCGCTCCAAAACGAAAACAGCAAATTTTTGTACGACATATAACTCCGGCTTTTGTGGCACAGGCGATCACCTGATCAGTCGCTGATGGCGGCATCACGCATGACAGGTTCGCCGTTCCATATGCGCTGCGATGTCCATGCTTCGGACGGCGCCTTCCAGAATTCGTTATCAGCGGGCAGACCCAGAGGTAGGAACACAAACGTGCAGAGGTATGCACTTCCCGTCGATACATAGTTTTCTGCTACTTGTGGCTGGTGTCCGCAAAATCCTAATGTAAGCCATCCTTCCTTATCGAATGTTTCGGGTACAGTCTGGCGACGGATCACCGCTGTCAGAGCCGAGCGTACGGCCGCCGGTGAGAGATTTTCGGGTAACAATCCGAGTAACGCTGCTTGTGACAAGGCGTGAAACGCTCCGTAGCGGTAACCGCTCGAACGGCCCAACATCGGATAGCTCCCTTCTGGCGATATGAGCATTTCTTGCTGAGCGGCGAAGCGTGATAAACGCCGTGCGACTTTGTCATATAACATACCGCAAGCGGCGTATGCTTCCGACTCGGCAGCGTGGGCCTTCATAACAGCCGTCACATCGAGCAGCATGGGTTGTATAACATAGCTGTTGTAATAGTCGAGGTGGAATGATGGACCGTCACCATACCAACCGTCTCCTTTATACCATTCCATATGTCGTTTTATCGCATACTCCACAGGGGCTATTTCGCACTCGCCCGTCAGTTCGAGCAGAGTAGCCTCGACCATTGCCGAAAAGAGCAACCAGTTGTTTTCTCCCGGTTTTATGCGGCGTGAGCGACGCAGTTCATCAACGATGCGTTGTTGTGTAATTTTATCCAATCTCGGCCATACGGCATTTTTCGATCGCAACAGCCCTTCGGCAAAAAAGGCTGCATCGACCAACGGTTGTCCGTTCGGACGGTCAAAGGGCATATAGTCGGGCGAAGCCGGATCGACAGCATTGGTGATTGCAAGCACTACCAGATCTGTAATTTCGGCACGTAGATCACCTTCGTCTGTGTTATCAGGCCCTAATGCCAACCACGGTGCAATACCATTGAACGAACGCCCTAATGCCTCAAGGTGGGTCACGTCGGCACGTTTGCCCTCGTTCGATCCGTCGTTTACTTCGACAGGCATATTCTTGCGCAACGTCCCATGTGCGAGATTCTCATATACAGGTCGTATAATGCGTACCATGGTCTCTACCCAATAGTCGCGGTCGGCATTTCCCGTCTTATTGCATGACTGTTCCGACAATGCCGTACACGTTGTCGCTTCGTATGCTGCACCATTAACATCGGGTACGGTATTACTCTTTAACGCATGACTTGGCGTTACCCATGACAAGGTAAATGAGGCAACGACTGCAAAGAAAATTACACAACGTTTCATAATCTATATTTTTGATACTTTTCGCCCATATGGTGAAATATTTATCGGATTCTTTCTGTTTATAGAAAAATTTTCTTTATACCGCATTTTGACAGTGGCATAAATTATAGTCAATGACAACGATCTATTTCAATATATTGCGTTTGTTCAAGGCTTTATGATATTTTGCCGCGTTGTTTTGGTGTTCGGCGTATGTTGCTGCAAAATTATGTCGTCCCGAGAAATCCTCTTTGGCACACATATATATAAATGGATGATGGCGGTAATTCAATACGGCTTTGATTGCTGCTTTCGACGGAATACGGATAGGACCGGGGGGCAATCCGATATTTTTATATGTGTTGTATGGTGAGTTGATACTCAAATGTTCATGAAGGATGCGGCGTATCGAGAAATCTCCTATTGCAAATTTTACCGTCGGATCGGCTTGTAGCGGCATACCTTTTTTTAGCCGGTTGATATACAGTCCGGCAACCATATTCATCTCTTCCGGCACTTTTGTCTCCTCTTCGACGATAGAGGCCAAAGTCGATACCTCGATTGGGGTAATATCGATTTGTGTTGCAAGCATCCGGCGGTCATCTGTCCAGAATCTGTCATATTCGCGACGCATTCTTTCCATCAGTTTTCGTGGTGTGATCGTCCAATAAACTTCATATGAGTCGGGTAGAAAAAGAGCCGGTATCGTGTATGTGTCGAAACCCATATCGGCACAGAAACTCGAATCGTTTAGCAGTTCGAGAACATCTTGTTTATCCATTTGCAACTGTTTGTCGATAGACTCGGCAAGTTCCTCTTTTGTGCGGATATTGTTGAACGTAAATTTTACGGGAGTCTGACTGCCTGTCGATAGCTTGCGATAGATGCGGGCAGCACTCATTCCCGGATCGATCCGGTATGCTCCGGGTTTGTTCCATGGTACATAACCATTGACCTTGGAAAGTCTTTTTATTTTGTTGACATCTCTCTTTTTTATATGTTGCTGAAGATCATCGGCAACACTGTCGAGCGTACTGTTCTCATCGATATAAATAAAGAATGAAGTATCCGTAACGTTATCCCATATATATTGTTTGAGGAGAATACCGCCACTGATAAAAAGTAGGGCTGCGAGGGCGGCAATACTATACAAACATTTCTTTTTTAATTTGGATTTTGTCTTTTTTCTCTGGCGGGATGCTTTCTTTGTTGTCATCTTTTTTCGAGTTGGAAGTATTTTTTAGTCCGAAATATGATGACAAAGATAAATATTTAATGACAATCTTGTTGGAGAGATTTAGAAAATAATTCTTATTCGTTGTGTATCACCCTTTTTGCAGATTGCAAATGCATATCGGGAGTAAGCTTGGATTATTTTTCAAGGTTCGAAGCCAATATGTCAAAGTTATTTTTATGCAGTAATTTAGGTATAAATAACCGTAATTTATATACGTCCAAAGCCGGTTGATTATCTTATTTTTGTTTCGAGAAAAAATAACTTTTATGAAAAGATACAAGATAAATACGAAAAGCGTTTGCTTTAGCAGTCGTTGTGACAATATTCTTTGGTAACGGTAATTTTTTAAATGCTCAGAAAATGAAAGACGAATTAAAAAGGAAAATTCTTTTTCCCGCAGGGGATAAATTACCCGAAATGTTTTCCCGTTATTTTACAGGTCAGGCTTATTGGGCACCTTTGACACAAAATAAAGATTTGAACTGTCCTATTTCGAATGTAACATTCGAACCGGCATGCCGCAATAATTGGCACAGCCATACCGGAGGACAAATTCTTGTAGCTGTAAGCGGAAAAGGTTATTATCAAGAAAAAGGAAAACCGGCCCGCCTTTTACAACCCGGAGATGTCGTCGAAATTGCACCCGATGTCGTTCATTGGCACGGTGCGGCTCCCGACAGTTGGTTTTCGCATTTGGCGATCGAGACCAATCCGCAAACAAATAAAAACACGTGGTTAGATTCTGTTAAAGACGAAGAATATTTTGCTGCAACCGCAGAATAAGAGTTGTTCTGAAAAATTTTCCTAATTTAAATTAGATTATACATGAAGAAATTGGGCTTATCATTATTATTCGTTTTCTTTACAGTGCCATTGATGATTGCACAGAATAGTAAGACGGAAAAAGAAGAGGAGAGTATGGACAGAATAGAATTGTGCAAGGAAAATTATGCAAAGTTGTTTGGCGGAGAGGCGCTGACCGGAGAGGGTACAGATCCGGAATTGATGGATATTTTGCAAAAGTTTATTTTTGGAGAAGTCTTTAAAACCGGAAATCTTTCGATAAAGACGAGAGAGATAATTACATGTGTCGCATTGGCGACAATGCAAACCTTACCACAGTTGAAGGCTCATGCTGCTGCCGCTTTAAATGTCGGAGTAACACCGATCGAATTGCGTGAAGCCGTTTATCAGTGTGCACCGTTTATCGGTTTCCCGAAGACACTGAATGCCGTAGCTACCATGAATGAAGTCTTTCAGGAAAGAGGAATAACTTTGCCATTGGAAACTCAAGGAACGGTATCTGAAAACAGTCGTTATGCAAAAGGTTTTGATATTCAAAATCCGTTATACGGTGCAGAGATAAGGGAGGCTTTGCAATCTTTGCCCGAAGGAATGGGGGAGGATATATCCCGATTTTTGACAGAAATGTGTTTCGGTGATTTTTACACTCGCAACGCTTTGGATGTCAAAACCCGGGAATTGCTATCGATTTGTGTGTTGGCCACACTTGGGGCAGATAAGCAAATTTATTCGCATACGGTAGGTAATTTGCGGGCAGGCAATACGAAAGAAACATTGTATGCTGCAATGATACAATGTATTCCCTATATCGGATTTCCCAATGCGCTGAATGCCATTAATATCATAAAAACAGTAGATATTCCCGAATAAAAATGAAATAGGTCGGGTAAAATTCATCATAAACTAAAATAATTTTATCATATGTTGCGAACAGTCAGGATTTCGGTTGCTATACTTTGTTTCACCCTTATTTCGTTGTTGTTTCTCGATTTTACAGGAACCTTGCATGCTTGGTTCGGATGGCTTGCCAAAATCCAGTTTCTTCCCGCATTATTGGCTTTGAACATAGGTGTTGTGTTGGCTCTTGTTGCAATAACACTGCTCTTTGGCCGTATCTATTGTTCAGTAATATGTCCGTTAGGCGTATTTCAAGATATAATTGCATGGTTCGGAAAACGGAGAAAAAAATACCGTTACACCTATTCTCCTGCGCTTTCGTGGTTACGATACGGAGTATTGGTTGTTTTTGTAATCGCTATTTTGGTCGGAGCCGGTTCTTTTGTAGCCCTATTGGCCCCTTATAGCTCTTTTGGACGGATAATGTCAAATTTGTTTATGCCATTGTATCAGTGGATAAATAATGGTTTTGCCTATTTGGCAGAGCGGATGCAGAGTTATGCTTTTTATGAAGTCGATATATGGGTCAAGGGGCTTTCTACATTTCTGGTTGCATCGGTTACCTTTATTGTATTGGTGATATTGGCATGGCGTAACGGTCGCACTTATTGCAATACGATTTGTCCGGTAGGAACGATTTTGGGCTTCGTTGCCAAATATTCTTTCTTGAAGCCGGTAATCGATGTCTCTGTATGCAACAATTGTGGAGTATGTGCCCGTCAGTGCAAAGCCTCGTGTATCGATTCTAAAGAACATAAGATCGATTATAGTCGCTGCGTTGCCTGTATGGATTGTTTGAATAATTGCCGACATGGAGCCATAAAATATGCAAGGCGATCGAGTGTGGCCAATAAAGGGAAATCTCCGGTTGTGACACAAGCACAGATCGACAATGCCCGTCGTAGTTTTCTTTCTGTATCGGCTCTTTTGGCGACAAATGCCGTTATCGAAGCCCAAGAAAAGAAAGTCGACGGCGGATTGGCTGTGATCGTAGATAAAAAAATACCGAACCGTACTACCCGGTTGACCCCTCCCGGATCATTGAGTATCCGTGATTTTGCAAAGCATTGCACGGCTTGTCAATTATGTGTTACCGTGTGTCCGAATCAAGTCTTGCGTCCTTCGGGTAAATTGATGACATTGATGCAACCGGAAATGTCATACGAACGAGGATATTGCCGCCCCGAATGTACGAAATGTTCAGAGGTCTGTCCGGCAGGAGCAATTCATCCTATTTCAGTAGAGGAAAAATCTTCTGTCCAAATTGGACATGCCGTGTGGATAAAAGAGAACTGTGTCGTGCTGACCGATGGCGTTTCTTGCGGAAACTGTGCCCGGCATTGTCCTGTGGGTGCCATACAAATGGTTCCGTTCGATCCGAAAAATCCCGATTCCCCTAAAGTCCCGGTGGTAAATGTCGAACGCTGCATCGGGTGTGGCGCTTGCGAGAATCTTTGTCCTGCTCGTCCCTTTAGCGCCATTTATGTCGAAGGACATGAAATACACAAAACTGTTTAAAGAAAATAGTGGTTATGGAAAAAGAGAATAAACATGAGATAGACCGTCGCAAATTTCTTAAGGTTTTGGGCGTCGGCGCTTCTATATCGGCAACCTCATTTTATGGTTGTCGGGATAATATGAAAAAATCGGTTAGCGGAGGAGAAACTGAAGTACCCACAAATAAAATGACTTATCGTACCTCGCCTTCGACAGGTGATAAAGTCTCTATTTTAGGCTATGGGTGTATGCGTTTGCCGACTATATCGCAACAAAAGAAAGGCGAGACGAATGATATTGATCAAGATATGGTCAATCGACTGACCGATTATGCGATAGCTCACGGTGTAAATTATTTTGATACATCTCCTGCTTATTGTAAAGGTTTTTCTGAACATGCCATGGGGATTGCTCTCAAACGCCATCCTCGTAAAAGCTATTATATTGCGACCAAGTTGTCTAATTTTTCGCCTGATACCTGGAGTAGAGAAGCCTCTTTGGCCATGTATCATAATTCTTTCAAGGAATTGCAGGTCGATTATATAGATTATATGTTGCTCCATGGCATAGGAATGAATGGCATGGAAGAGTTTGAAAAACGGTATGTCGATAATGGAATGCTTGATTTTTTGATCGACGAACGTAAAGCCGGACGCATTCGCAATCTCGGGTTTTCATACCATGGCGATGTTCGGGTTTTTGATTATCTCCTTTCGATACATGACCGTGTGAAATGGAATTTTGTGCAGATTCAGCTTAATTATCTGGATTGGAAATATGCCAAAGAGATAAATCCGCGAAACACGAATGCCGAATATTTGTACAATGAATTGCAAAAGAAGAAAATTCCGGCAGTTATCATGGAACCTTTATTAGGGGGGCGTCTGTCTAATGTTCATGACCATATTGTAGCACGTCTTAAACAACGTCGTCCCGAAGACTCGGTCGCTTCATGGGCTTTTCGTTTTGCCGGCTCTTTCCCGGGTGTGTTGACCGTATTGAGCGGGATGACTTATATGGAACATTTACAGGATAATCTTCGCACCTATTCTCCTTTGAATCCGTTGTCCGATGAAGAGTTTGCGTTCTTGGAACAGACCGCCGAACTTATGATGCACTATCCGACAATTCCTTGCAATGATTGTAAATATTGTATGCCTTGTCCGTATGGAATAGACATTCCGGGTGTGCTGTTGCATTATAACAAATGTGTGAATGAAGGGAATATCTCTGAAAATGTCGGTGATGAAAATTACCGAAAAGCCCGTCGTGCATTTCTTGTGGGGTATGATCGCAGTGTGCCGAAGTTGAGACAGGCAAATCATTGTATCGGATGCAATCAGTGTTCGCGTCATTGTCCGCAGGGAATCGACATACCGCATGAATTGCATCGGATCGACGGTTTTGTCGAGAAACTGAAACAAAATGTTTGATGATGGATTTGCCGTACTCTGTTTTCGGCATGAGATAAGACTTACGGTTTTGTCGTGTCCGGAGAATTTCTGTAAATTTGAGAAAAGCGCTTATGCAATACGCCTGTAAATATCATTCCCCTTTGGGTAAGATAACAATGGCCGGTGAAGAGAATTATATTACCGGCCTGTGGTTTGATGGACAGAAATATTTTGCAGACACGCTCTCTCCTTCGTATGTATATGACGAGAAGCGTCTTCCGGTATTCGATCGGGCAAAGGAATGGTTAGATTGTTATTTTACCGGTAAACAACCGGCTTTTACGCCACCGCTTCGTCTAAGCGGGACTCCATTTCGATTGATGGTCTGGGACTTGTTGCAAGAGATTCCTTATGGGAAAACCGTGACATACAAAGATATTGCAGAAAAAATTGCTGCTCGGATAGGCCGCACACGAATGTCGGCACAAGCGGTCGGTGGAGCTGTGGCACATAATCCGGTCAGCATCATTGTCCCTTGTCATCGAGTCGTAGGAAGCAATGGCAGTTTGACCGGATATGCCGGAGGCATTTCAAAAAAAATAGAGTTGTTGACGTTGGAAAAAGCCGATATTGCAACTCTCTTCGTCCCTGCTTCAGGATCGACACTATAAAGTATCCCACTCCCCAGAAACTCTGAAACGGAGCATTTGGGCAAGTATTCATCTGCTTGTTTACCGATCGATATACAAACAATATCTCGATGCAAAATTTCCCGAATTTGTATTACCTGAAAAGAAAACAAATGTATATTTGGTGAAAAAATGTTATTATTTATATCATGTATAAATAAAAGAAGCGATATGTTATGTAGAATCAGAATAAATAATGATCTTTGCAGAGCAAATAAGGTACATTAAAAGGAAAGAAATATGCGCTTATCCGATCTGCAAACAGGAGATGAAGCAGTAATTGTTAAAGTCTTAGGGCATGGAGCATTTCGTAAACGTATTACGGAAATGGGATTTGTCAGAGGGAAAAAGGTCTCTGTTCTATTGAATGCTCCGTTGAAAGACCCGATTAAATATAAAATTTTGGATTATGAGGTCTCTCTGAGAAGGAGCGAAGCCTCAATGATCGAGGTGCTTACAGAGAGCGAAGCCGTCGATATGGTTGCCCATGAAGATCCGAATGTTCTTCAAGATGATGATGTCATTGAACGGGCGGTAGTCCGTTCCGGGAAAACGATAAATATTGCACTTGTCGGTAATCCTAATTGCGGGAAAACCTCTTTATTCAATGTTGCATCGGGCTCGCACGAACACGTCGGAAATTACAGTGGTGTAACGGTCGATGCTAAGAAAGGCTATTTTAACTATAAAGGCTATCATTTCAATATTTATGACTTGCCGGGTACCTATTCATTGTCGGCATATTCTCCAGAAGAGTTGTATGTGCGAAGGCATATATTCGAACACTCTCCCGATGTTATCGTAAACGTAGTTGTCGCTTCAAATCTGGAAAGAAATCTGTATCTTACTACCGAACTTATCGACATGGACCTCAGTATGGTTATCGCTTTGAATATGTACGATGAGTTGGAACAAAGCGGAGCTGTGTTGAATTACAAAACATTGGGCGAGATGATCGGAGTACCTATTATACCGACTGTTTCTCGTTCGGGAAAAGGCATAGACAAATTGTTCGATACCATTATTCGGGTATATGAAAACCAAGACCCTACCGTACGCCATATTCATATTAACCACGGTAGTGTAATCGAGTCGGGAATTAATCTTCTAAAAGATAAACTGAAAACCGATCCCAAAATAAAACAACACTTTTCTCCGCGCTATCTGGCAATCAAACTGCTTGAGGGAGATAAAGAGGTAGAATCTATATTAAAAGACAAAGAAGATTACGACGACCTCATAAAGTTGCGCGATAAAGAGGTTCAACGTATTTCCGGGACTTTGGGTGAAGACGTTGAGACGGCAATCTCGAACGAGAAATACGGATTCATTTCAGGGGCATTGAAAGAGACTCTGATTCCCGGAAATAGAGAAGAGACCCGTACTACACGTCTGATAGATTCTCTGGTGACAAATAAATTGTTCGGTTTCCCGATCTTTATTTTGATTATGTGGATTATGTTCGAGGCAACATTTAAGTTGGGAGCATATCCGATGGAGTGGATTGAGTCGGGCGTATCTTGGATAGGCTCTTTGGTAGAGAGATATCTGAATGACGGACCGTTGAAAGATTTGATTATCGATGGTATTATCGGTGGAGTAGGAGGAGTTATCGTCTTTCTCCCGAATATATTGATACTCTATTTCTTTATTTCCTTTATGGAAGATTCGGGATATATGGCGCGGGCAGCCTTCATCATGGATAAAATTATGCACAAAATCGGACTGCATGGAAAATCGTTTATCCCGTTGGTTATGGGATTTGGATGTAATGTCCCTGCAATTATGGCATCCCGTACGATCGAAAGCCGCAGCAGTCGTCTTATTACGATCCTCATAAATCCGTTTATGTCATGCAGTGCCCGATTACCGATTTATGTTTTGCTGATCGGTACGTTTTTCCCCGATCATGCCAGTCTGGTTTTTATCAGTCTCTATTTGTTGGGTATTGTAGTGGCGATCATTACGGCACGTCTGTTACGGAAATTCCTGTTCAAGAAAGATGAAACGCCTTTTGTCATGGAGTTGCCGCCTTATCGAATCCCGACAGCCAAGGCGACATTCCGACACATGTGGGGGAAAGCCGAACAATATTTGCGGAAAATGGGTGGATTGATATTGGTTGCATCTATTATAATTTGGTTTTTAAGTTATTACCCCAGAACAAACGCCTCTGATCCTGTATCGAAAGCATCCGTAGAAGAAAGTTTGGCTCAACAGCAAAACTCATATATCGGTAAGATCGGGCATTTTATCGAACCGGTATTGGAGCCTCTCGGATTTAACTGGAAAGTGAGTATTGCCCTGATTTCGGGGACCGCAGCTAAAGAGTTGGTCGTAAGTACGATCGGAGTCCTTTATTCGGAAGGCGCGTCTGACGATGACGCTACTTTATCGGCAAAACTTATTGCCGCCAATCCCCAGACGGGACATCCCGATTTCACGCCGTTGATAGCCATTAGCTTTATGGCATTTGTGCTGTTGTATATTCCGTGTGTGGCAACGATTGTTGCCATTGCAAAAGAGACCGGAAGTTGGAAATGGGGATTATTTTCGATTGTGTATAATACCACAGTCGCATGGATTGTCTCTTTCTTGATCTATAACGTCGGAAAATTGTTTTTATAGAAAAGAGATTATTATGATTCAGCATCTAATTGTTGCCATTATCGGTATTGGAGTAATCTTGTATGTTGTTAGAGCCGTTATTCGGCTTATTCGTCGAGATAAAAAGGTATCTTGTTGCGGCTGTTCAGGTTGCGAGAAGAGAAATAGTTGTTATAAAGTCGATTCGGAAAAGAAAGAGATTAAATAATAGAATAAAAATTTGTATTTGTCTTGCACAATAAAAAAAATACGCTACCTTTGCAAGCGCAAATACAAAACAAGGTTCCTTGGCCGAGTGGCTAGGCACCGGTCTGCAAAACCGTTTACGGCGGTTCGAATCCGCCAGGAACCTCAAAGAA
>CASFRL010000119.1 GCA_949297285.1 uncultured Bacteroidales bacterium | reverse complement strand
GTTATGACCTGTGAATATTTCGACTCAGGAATTCCTTGAGTCGACATACATTTAACACGAGCCCAATAATCGGTGTTTGGCGTAAGTCCGGTTGCCGTATAGGCATTGGTTGTTATTTCCTGATTTTCTCCATAGGTTTTGCAAACTTCGGCAAAGTCTTCCGTAAGGCTCAGTTCTATAATATAATAACTGGCTGCCGGGATATTCTTCCAAGTAAAATAAACCGTTGTCGAGGTTTCGTCTGTCGCATCAAAACTGACAGGAGAAAACAGCCGGTTGTAACTTTCATCGACATCGAAGTCCGGGTCGAGGCAAGAAACGAAAGTTGCTGCCAACATCGCAACCGAAGAGAGAATTATATATTTTATATTCTTCATTTTCACGTAGTATTAATGGTTAATTAAAATCCATAACTGTTAGACAGTTTTCCTTGAGACGAACTGATCGTCGATTCGTGGATCGGGAACAGATGACGACAATAATAAACTTTATCCAAACCGCCCAATATCGCATCGATTTTATCATTCGCTTTCACGATATCCGAATCTTTCTTCTTAAACCAGTTTACACTATCCCAATCTTTACCTTCTACACCCGAAGGAATTCCGTTTTCCCCAAAATAGTCGATCGAAGACTTATCGATAGTCGATCCGTCGGCATTGTATTTGAAATAAACAAGCTCGGGAAGTGTTATTTCATACTCACCCGTGTACATCTCTTTCAATGTAGAACGATATTCGGCTACTTTCTGACTCAATTCACCCCAACGGATCAAATCGAATTTACGGATAGCTTCGCCTCCGAATTCAAACATCCGCTCATCTTTTATAACCTGCATCAGATCCGAAGCATTGTCGACATAAGCATCGACTTTTGTAGCTTGCAAAGCATCGGCAAAATTACGTCTCCGCACCTCTTTTATATAAGTCCGGGCATCGGCAAGGTTTCCTTCACCGCCATTCTCCGACAACCACACATTGGCTTCGGCAGCCATCAACAACACGTCCGAATAACGCATGATACACCAATTGATACCGGTCATCAACTTATTGGTAGCTTCCTTGTTTTTAGAGATATAGGCATCCAATTTACGCACATCCCATTTTGCAAAGGTAAATTCGTACAGGTTGCTAAACATCTCCTCTTTTTCTGTCCCCGACTTATTATAGTTATACGGAGCTATCGTTATATCACGACGCATATCATCCCGGTCGAAACTGTACAGATAATAAGCATTTGTCACCACCTGCACAGAGTTGTTACGTCCGTAAATAGCACTCTGGTAGAAACGGACACCGGAAGTGTAACCGACCTCTCCGCTAAGGCCAAGACCCAAACCGACCTCAAACATATCTTCCATATTCGCGCCATACTTCTGTTGTGTCTGGTTTTCGAATACTTGCGCAAAGGTAGTCTCCAAGCCATGAGGGTTGTTCGGATCTTTGATAATGGCATTACAATTTTTCAAAGCCCGTTCATAGTATGATTTCTGCACCGAAGCCTCAGGAGTTTTCAGAGGGAATCCGGCTTCATTACGCATCGAATATCCGGCGCAAGCCAAACTCATGCGGGCAGCCAAACCGTAAGCAAAACCTTTCGATACACGTTCTACACCCGACGAAGATTCCAACCACGGCAAATAACCCGCAGCTTCTTCGGCATCGGCAATGATGTGCTCATAGATCACATCCCGGTTTGTTGCCGGCAAATAGATATTCGAACCGTCGCTGTTGGTAGGTTCGTCTTTATAAGGAACATCTCCGAAATTCCGGACCACCTCGAAATAGAGTAAAGCACGCAAAGTCAAGGCTTCTCCCAGATATTCTTTCATCTGAGCCTGTTCTTCTGCCGTACCCGACTGCAACAGTTCACTGTTGCGAATTCCGTCGATAGCGACGCTCGCCATCTCTATCGTCTTGTAAATGGCATCCCACTCTTTCGAAATGGCGGTATTGTCAGAAGTTCCGTTATAGTTGGCCAATCCTCCGTTTTTGGTATCCGCAGGATTAGAAATTCCATAAGTATCACAATCGCTTCCCGATCCGTAAGTAAATTGCAACCGGGAGCCGTAAATCTGGTCTTGCGGCAATTGGGCATAAATACCTAAAATCGCCTGATTGGTATATGCTAACGAATTATATACAATATCCGGCGATAAATAGGATGCCGAATCTGTATCCAGATAATCTTCGCACGAAACGAAACCGAAGCAAAATACCGACAATAATAAATATGCTATTTTTTTCATTTTAAATCGATTTTTAGAGTTACACATCATCAGAAACTTACATTAATACCACCGATGAATGAACGACTCTTCGGATAAGCCGAATAATCTACACCCGGAGTCATCGCCGTACTATTGCGGGTACTTACTTCAGGATCGAATCCGCTGTATTTGGTAATCAGACAAACATTGTAAACCGTTCCGTAAATACGCAGATTGGTCAATCCTAATTTCTTAACCCAGGTTTTCGGGAAAGTATAACCCAATGTCAAATTATTGAACCGCAAGAAAGATCCGTCTTCTACCGCCCATGAATGTAACACGGCAGTTGTCATATACGGACTCCATATCGTCGCATTTTTATTGATTTCGGACAATCTTGCCGGATCGTTATATACCAAATAACCGGTTTCCGGATCGATATAAGTGAATCGGTTTTTCATCTCGTCCACGAGATTGTTATATTTTCGAGATCCGTGATAACATGAGTTGTCGATCTTGTTTGCATTATAAACATCATTGCCGATCGAGAAATTGAAGAATGCCGAAAGATCGAATCCTTTATAACGGGCCGTCAGGTTAAAACCTCCGATCAGGTCGGGATTGGCATTTCCAATTACGGTCTTTGCATCGGTACTTGTCGCAATATTACCATTTTTATCTACCAACTTCAAAGATCCGGGACCGAAATATTTAGCGCCGATCAATGCCGCAGCAGCTTCGGTTTTCGATCCGTCGGTATCACCCTTCAAGCGGTAAGGATAGGTTCCCGTACCGATATAGTCAAAATCGTCGAAAGTGTACATACCGCCTGTGATATAACCATACATCTGTCCAACGGCTTCACCTTCACGAATAATATAATCATCGAAAGGAGAAGCACTATTACCGTTCCATTTTGAAGAATAGGTTTTATAGTTTGACTCTCCATTCTTGAATTTTTCTACACGGTTTTTGTTAAAGCCGATATTAAATGAAGCACTCAAAGAGAAATCTCTTTTATTGACAAGCAACGCATCTACATTAAACTCGATACCCTTGTTCGAAGTTTGTCCGAAGTTCTGATATTGTGTCGTGTAACCGCTACTCGTAGCAATAGGCGCTTCGATCAACAGATCATAAGTTGTATTCCAGTAAAAATCGAGAGCTCCCGATACGCGGGAATTCCAGAAAGAGTAATCGACACCGATGTTCCGGGTCAACGTCGTTTCCCATTTCAGGTCGGGATTGGACAATTGCACTCCGGGTATCAAATAGGAGACGATCTCTCCATTGATATAATAATCTTTTGAACTTCCGGTTCCGTTATAGGTATTTTTCCACAATCCATCCGAAATACGGTTATTACCGGCAGTACCGACACTTAAACGCAGTTTCAAGTCCGAAATCCAGTCATAATCTACCATGAACGGTTCGCCCGAAATACGCCATGCCACTGCTGCCGAAGGGAAATACCCCCAACGATTGCCTTTTGCAAACTTACTCGATCCGTCGGCACGGAAAGTCAACGTTGCCAAATAACGGTCTAACGCCGAATAATTGATTCGACCGAAGAACGAAGAGAGACGGTTGGGCAAAGAGATGGTTGTTTCGGTAGGCTGAGCTTTCCCGGCCGACATCATTGCCAAAATCTCGGTCGTGGTCATTGTCTGAGGGAAGAATTTCGAGTTTGCCACCAGCTCTTCCGAATCTTGAGCATACACCTCTTGACCGATTACAATATTCAAATTATGGCCTTTTACAAAATTACGTTGGTCATAGGTCAACGTATTGGCAACACGATATGTGGCACCGTCTACTTTGGTAAAGGTTGCCGAGGGCTGACCGCCTTCTCCTTTAGCCGTAGAGGTCGAAGGTCCCCAAACCTGTTCGGTATGTTCGCGTTTAAACTCATACCCCCATTCACTTCTGAATGTCAACGGTTTGATAATTTTCCAGTTTACCGCAGCCTGATAGTTGTTCGAGAATCTTTTCCGTTTTTTATATTCGTCATTGGTCGATTCTACCGGATCATATAACAGACTTGAAGCCGTAACATCGTCATCTTCTTCATATTCCTGATCGACGCCAAATGATCCGATACCTTTTACGGGAGCATATTTCAAAGAATTACGCAACCGAGTTGTAGAACCGCTTCCTGAAGAGACACCGGCACCGTCTATAATCTGATAATTCAAACGAGTATTGAAATCGAACGTCAAATGTTTGTTAAGTTCTGTCTTCAATTTAAGATTGACATTGCTTTTCTGGAATCCAGAACCGATCATGATACTGCTTTCGTCGATATGGTTCAATCCCAAACTGAACTTGGTCGTTTTAGACCCTCCACTGATATTCAAGTTATAATTTTGTTGGAAAGCCGTACGTCCGAAAACCTCATCTTGCCAATTGGTACCCGCTTTGGATTTATAAATTTCCAAATCATGATAAGCACCATAAAGTTTGGTAAAGCCCGATTCCGGATTGGTTGTAGAAGTAGGATCCAACTCATATTGCCATCTTACATACTCATAAGGGCTCATCATGTCGATATACTTGGTTATCTTTTTAGCACCCCAATAAGCGTTAAAATCGACAGAGACTCTACCTTCTTTTCCCTCTTTCGTCGTAATCAAGATAACTCCGTTAGCGCCTCGAGCACCATAAATTGCCGTAGAGGCTGCATCTTTCAACACGCGCATATCTTTTATATCCGAAGGAGCAATATCCCCGATACTGCTTACCGGGAAACCGTCGACGATATAAAGCGGTGAGTTATCTTGTGTGATAGAACCTCCTCCCCGCACACGAATTTGTATCTCTGCATCCGGAGAACCTTCGGTAGTAGTTACCTGTACCCCCGAAAGACGTCCGGTCAATGCTTCAGCGGCAGATGCGACAGGAATGTCTTTTAATATTTTTTCATTGATAGAAGCCGTTGCACCGGTCAACTCACCTTTACGGACCGTACCATATCCGATGACAACTACTTCGTCAAGGTCTTTTGCTTCTTCATGAAGCACAATTTTAAATGTGGTTTGTTTTCCCACAGTAACTTCATGGGCTTTGAAACCCACATAAGTAAAACGTAAAACCGATTTTTCTGAAGGAACTTTAATTTTAAAGTTTCCGTCAATGTCGGTCATAGTACCTTGTGTAGTACCTTTCACACCGACCGATACTCCGATCTGAGGCTCACCTTTCGCATCGGTAACCGTACCGGAGACCTGACGTCCCTGCGCATAGGCACCAAAGCTGAATAAGCACATCAATAAAAGAATACCTAAACTTTTCAATTTCAGATTTTCGTTCATTAGTACTTGGATTTAATGTTAATGTTATTATTGATTATTTATAATTATCGAAAGAATATGTTTTTTTGGTATATAAAGGGTTACTCAACAAAAACGGCAATTATTAATTTAAGCCAGCATAGACTTCATTTTTAACAAAAGATTTCAATTCTCAATTTACATTTTTAGAAAAGGCTCATTCTCAACCGAATAGCACCGAAGCAAAGGTGTTATTCGATTGAAAGTGTCCTTACGATTTCATGGGTTCAAAAATACAACGGCCAATATTTACGATATAGCACAAATTGTCACTTTTATGGGATTTTTTGATAACGCCTTTAAATAAAATTCTTATCCGCTATTTTGTGACTCTAAACCAATCTACATCTATCCATCCGCCATCGTTGATCGACTTCGGACGGGTAATAAACAACCCGGTTTTGGCTCCGATCCATTTACCCGGTTTTGCAATAAATTCTTTCCCTAAAACAACAAATTTTTTACCGTCTTTACTATAACTGAACGTGCAAACCGCTTTTCCTTCGGTTCCTTTCTTTACTTTTACTCTAAGATAAAGTGAGCCGTCATCCAATTTTACCGAAGCGTTTTCCACCTCTTTACCTTTCTTTTCGGCTTTCAGACACACATTCTGCACCAAGAACAGACCGTCAGCCCGATTCTCCATTGCCAAAACCGCATAGTCGGTTCCCATTATAACCAGCCCGGCCCGTTCTCCGGTATATTTAGGAGAAGGCGCAAAGTTTACCTTTGTCGTTACGGTAAAGTTTTCGGTCGGGAACTTTTGCAACAAAAGATTGGGGACATCCCACAAATTGGTCTGATTCTCTGTATAGTGGGAATATAAGCGCAACACACTGTTTTTTGCATCGCAAAAATACCATAACGACTTAGGATTTGCCTGCCATTGCCATTGCAACCCCAACTCTAAAGCATCAAATTCGTCACTCTCTGCCGGGGTTTCAACAGGATAAGATTTCCCCACATTGGGTTTTTTATAAGAAGACACCGGGTCTCCACAACCGTCGCCGTCTTTATCAACTCCGATTACCGGCCATCCGTCGACCCATGTCATCGGTTGCAGATGAACCACCCTTCCGTATGCATCTTTATCTTGGAAATGGAAAAACCAATCCTCTTTTCCATCCGGGGTATCTACCCAAGCTCCTTGATGAGGCCCGTTCACATCGGTTTTTCCTTGCGCCATAACAATTTTCCATTCATACGGTCCCCATATATTTTTAGAGCGCATCACGGTTTGCCAGCCGGTCGGCACACCTCCGGCCGGAGCAAAAATATAATACCAGCCGTCTCGTTTATAGAATTTAGGTCCCTCTATCGTTTCGTTACCGATGTGACCGTCAAAAATAATTCTCGACTCGCCGATCGTCCGGGTTCCATCCGGAGTCATTCTGACCAATCCCAAAATGCTTTTCAATCCGGCCCGACTTCCGGCATAACCATGCACGATATAGGCGTTGCCATCCTCATCCCACAACGGACAAGTGTCGATAATACCTTTTGCGGCCTTCACCAATACCGGATCATCCCATTTACCGGCCGGATCTTTTGTCTTCACCATATAAATTCCGGCATCAGGGTCTCCATAATAGATATAAAATTCGCCGTTGTGGTATCGTATACTGGGAGCCCAGACACCATTCCCATGTTGCATTTGCGAAAAACGGGATTCAGGTACCAAACGTTCGATCGCAGTCCCGATAATACGCCAGTTTACCAAATCTTTAGAATGAAGTATTTGAAGTGCAGGGGCACAAGCAAAACTCGAGGAGGTCATATAATAGTCGTCTCCCACACGACATACATCGGGGTCTGAATAGTCAGCATCCAAAACAGGGTTTTTATATTTCCCGTTTCCCAAATCAGAGACCCACACATCCGATATATAAGATTGTGCAGAAACAGTTGTCCAACAAATCAGAGAAAAAAACAGGATCGTCCAAATATTTTTCATAGCACTTAAATATATTAATTTTAACACAAAGATAAATGGCTTATCAACCTTAAAGGGGGAAAATTCGACAAATTACGAGGATTTTTTATGTTTATCGTCAGAATAGTTTTCTAAACCACTCTCCTCCAAGAACAGTCTCCGGGACATACGACAATGCAGATTCCGGGGTCAACTGCAACGACCAGGATACTCTCGACTCGGGATTTGCACCTTCTCCTTCAGAGGCATATTCGGCATAACGGGCCGTCGCCTCATTTTCCGGATTACGCCAATTATGCCAGCCCTCCGGACGGATATGTTTTCCCATTCGGCACTTCCAGAATACAACTGCGGCATAAGCCCTCCACGGACGCCCCAAATAGACTTTGGTCACCTCTTCGGGTGCAGTCAAGGTGCACCGATAAAATACATAGCCATAGCGGTGGTTTTCGGGGGTAGATGCCGCTGTAATGTATGAATCGGACTTGCTATGCAGAACGCAGTTGTCAAACCAACAAGTTGCCGGGCCGAATATATAATCTGTCGTACCCTCGATATAGCACCGTTCATAATATTGGCGGCTGTTCTCATTTCCGGTAAACAACGTATCCTGATTACCGAGCAAACGACAATTGCGGACAATAACACAATCGCCTTCGATATGCAATGCAACGGCCTGCCCTACTCGCCCGGCCCGATTCTCGATCGTCAAGTTCTCCAAGACTACCCGATTCCCCCTTACTTGCAAGGTATAGGTACGGAATGTCCCCATCTGACGCAAGGCGGCATAATCGTCATAATAGATAAGCGTACTCTCCGGATCATCTCCCCGCAAAGTAATATCGCTTTTCCAAGACGGGATATCAATTTTCTCCCGATAAACTCCCTTTTTGACATGAATAATCCGACGGACAGGAGTAAAGTCTCGTACCGAATTAACAGCTTCTTGTATCGTCGTAAAATCGCCGCTACCATCTTGTGCTACAACTATTATCGGATAACCTGCATCGGCATAAGCAGGAAAAAGGAAAATAAAAGCTAAACAAAATGTACCGATCAATGTTTTCATAGAAATAGATTGCTATTCATTACCATTATCAAAAGGCCGCCCCGCTATCCTGTTCATCCTCACAACAAAAGAGACACAGTCTCTACTTTCTGGGTTGGCCTATCTTATTTCATCTCCACTTCTTTCTCAATTTATTCAGACATAAAAACTCTCCGGATTTTCCGGTAAACAGAGACAAGATAATCAAAAACATTTCCCTTATTTCGTACAAATATACGAAAAGGCGAAAGCAGAGCAAAATAAAAAACTTGTTTTTGATTTTGCTTTACCGAGCCGCATCCTATATTCTACAAATATACGTAAAGACACGAGCAGAGGCAAACAAAAACAGAGTTTTCAGGGCTTGTCCATGCGATTATACATAAAAAAAAGAAACGGTTCGCAAAAAACTCTACAAACCGTTTCTTTTAAAACATTACAGAATACTGAATAACAAAAGGCCATTACTCTGCCTTCATATCGATATTATTAGTATTTGATCAAGTTCACAAAAAGGTCTCCTTCAACTTCTTCGATAGTAACTTTATCTTCACGAGACAACCAACCCAAAGCGGAATACAATTGTTTGTCTTTCAATTTTGTTACTTTCTTAAGACCTTTCAAGGTTAAGCCCTCACTCTCGTTAAGAGCATTCCACACAAGTCCGGCATTCAAGCCGATTTCTTCTCTGTCCATAATTTATTGATTTTAGAATGAAATATATTGTAAAATCGTTTTTTGTAACAGTCGGCGCAAAAATACAACTTTATTTTTATATTATATAACTTTTAACATATAAAAAAAGCCGACTCTATAAAAAAACAAGAGAACGGCTCTTTTGGTTTATTCAATCAACACAAATAAAAAACCTCTACTTTATATGTTACTTCTCCATTTCGAGACAAAGCATAATAAAGGGGGCTACCCCTTTCGGATCATTATCCCGAATAATTTCATTAACATAATAATCGAACGAACCGTCGCGATAAGGCTTGCGGCCGCCTAAACCCGCAACCCCACAAATCCGGGTCAACGAAACAACTCCTTTTTCATCGACTTTTATAAAATTATCCAGAATTCCCTGGTAGGCTTTCCGGGCAATAGCCAAACTCGATTCGGGCAAATACCCCTTACGGACACCTTTGGCAATCGCATAGGCATACATCGGAGTACAAGACATCTCCAAATAGTTGCCTTCTCTTTCGGGCATATCTACTACTTGATACCAAGCACCGGTAGCGGGATCTTGATACTTCGGCAACACTTTTACAAGATCATTCAATATTTGTATCATCTTGTCTCTTCCGGGCTGATCTTCAGGAATAAAATCCAACGCATCGACAATGGCCATCATATACCATCCCAAGGCCCGTCCCCAAACATGCGGAGCTTGTCCGGTCTTCAGATCAGACCATGGCAAGGCTTTTATTTCGTCCCAAGCATGGCGATAAAGCCCGGTCTTCTTGTCATACGTGTGTTTTGCTATGATCAAAAACTGATTGACAACATCGGCAAAATCTTCCGGTTCGTTGAATGTCGCCGCATATTGGGCATAGAAAGGAGATCCCATATAGATACCGTCGAGCCACATTTGATAAGGATATATCTTTTTATGCCAAAATCCGCCATCCGAGGTACGAGGCTGTGAAGCTAATTGTGCCCGTAACGTATCCATGGCAATTTTATAACGCGGATCTTTTTCCCGTTCATACAAACGGAAAAGTATTTTTCCCGAATTTACATGATCTATATTATAATTCGTTTTTTTATAACCATATATCTGGCCTTCCTCGTTGATCATCGTATCGGCAAACTGTTTTACATATCGATATAGATAATCTAAACCGTAACGGTCATAAACGTCTAAAAAAGCTTGACATTCAAGGCCATGACAATAATTCCACTTCAATTTTGTAGAAAAGTCGAGCATCCATCCCTCTGGATTGCGGATTATCTCAGACTGGCACATCCGCACCGACATCGGTAAATTAGGATCGACCACCCATTTTGTTTTCGATTTAGCAAAAGTTCCCAAACAAGCCGACAGCATCATTGAAAGAACTACCCATCTTCGCATCTGGTTTTTCAAGGTTTGTTGCATATTATTATCATTTTAAATTATTCTAATCGGTAAAAATATGGAACGGAAAAAACGATTTCCTACTTTTTTATAAGTTTCAACGTCTGCCGTCCTCGTTCGGTCATCAGTGAAAGCAGATAAACACCCTTATGCAAGTTTTCGCCTTTTATGTCCAAACAATATGTTCCGCTATCTTGAACGCCTTTGTCCCACATGCAAACAGGCTGTCCCGATGCAGAAACCAACGATATTTTCACACGGGTTTTCTCTTTCAGCACATACGTCAGTTTCGTACTGTCTCGAAAAGAGGTTTTATCGACTCTCATCTCTGAAGACAATTGCGCCGTCAAAATTCCCGACGGATCGACATCCCGACACAATCCCGATATGCAGACATCTTTCAAACAAATCGTCTTGCTGTTTGCAACAGAAGAATACCACGGATATATCCGCAAATACATCGTTTCTCCGGCAGACAATTCCAACATCGGCATTATCGAGACATCGTTCAACTCGCCATTCGGCATGTTTTTTTGTTCGCTCACCGTCATGGTGTGCGAGAGATCAGAGGATTTAAAATAACGTGCCCGATAGCACATCCCGTTTCCTCCCGATCCGGCAATTACAAAACTAATCTTATCTACGGTAAATACCTTATTGTCCGGGACTGTAATTCCAAACTGAATATAACGATCGGCCACCTCATCTTCCTCTTTCGGCCACGACTCACCGACAATCAGGTTGCGCTGAGATTTTTCAGAGATACCACCGACACGGTTATAATCTGAAACGAACATATTACTCCAACTTTCAGGTAATGCAATAACGGCACCGGAAACATCCGACTGCTCGTCTCCGTTCAATGTCCAGATAACCTCGGCTCTCTCTCCCACAGATGCATCGATCCCCATACCGGAAAGAGCGATCTCTTTTCGCATTTCTCCGGTAGTCAACACCAATGATCCGGTAACGTCTTCAGCGACAGAGGGGGAAAAACGGACATAGAAAGAGGTATAAGTCAAGTCTCCGTTCTGATAAGGCAATTGCAAAGATGAGGCATAACCCTCTTCCTTGGATAGAGAAACCTCAAAACCCGATGACGCCGTAACAGTGACAGATCCGGTCGCCGGATTAAGTGACGAGCCGCTAACCGAAAACAGATACTCTGAAGAAGAACCGACATAAACCATCCCGAAATCACACTGTGACGAAGGCGTAACCATCAAAGACGGGGCAACAGAAAGACAATCTGTCAAAATACCCTGCCGCACCAAATCTTCGGCTACCAACCGGGCAAAAACGATCGCCCCATTCATTTTGGTATGTGTCCGGTCTCCCGACGCATACAATTCAGACAAGGCTTTTGTCTCTCCATATTCCTCGACCAAAGCTCTCGTCAACTCGGTATGATCGACAAGAATAGTCCCTGTCTCTGCTGCAACTTCACGAATCGCGGCCGGATAATCTCCGTCAGCGGTTATATGCTTTCCTTTTTCAGAAATCTTATCTCCGGAAAAATTACACCGTACGACAGGTGTCAATAATACCGGTACACCTCCGGCCTCTTTCGTTTCAGAAACGAAAGTCTTCAGATTGGCTTTAAATTCCGGAATCGTAGAACCTGTCCCGGCAACATCGGTCTTTTCATCATTATGACCGAATTGTATAAAGACAAAATCATATACCGAGATTTTGGCTTTCGAAGCCTCCCATAACCCTTCTGCAATAAACGATTTGCTGCTGCGACCGCTCCGAGCATCATTGACGACAGTAGCCGACTCGGGCAATACAAACATGGAAAACACTTGTCCCCAACCGACTTTTTCGGTAGTCGCAGGATCGTAGTCGGCCATTGTAGAATCCCCGATTGTGAGAATCTTCATCTTTGCATGGACCGTGGGAAACAACAGCAAAAACAATACTACAAATCTAATTGCTTTCATAAAAGACAAATCTAAACAATCTTTTTTACCTTATATACACACGAAATACGTAGACTTGCTTACCGGTAACCACACGCAAGAGATAAAGTCCCGAAGACAAGTCGAAAGACAAAGTTTCCCCGTCTCCCAATTTTGTCAAGACCAGCCCTCCGTTCAAAGCATAGGCGTCGACCTGTGTTGTCCCCGATAAACCGATAAAACGTACATTACCGCCCGCGACACAGATTTTAACATCATCCTGAGCCCGGTTCGGTTCGATTCCACCCGGTTCGGCAGAATTTACCGTCCAGCGCAGATCCCCGATTCCACTCCCGATAGCATGATCTGTGGTTAAGGTATAAGAGGCATAATCTTTCGAAACGATTGAGGCATCGAGACGTCCATCAAGAAGTAAACTTCCGGAGACTTCATTAGCAATTAAACTGTTTTCGATATACGCATCGTTATTCAAAGCCACTTTTTTTGTCGGATAACCCGAAATTATGCAATTTTCCAATCTGTAAACAGAACCTTCACAGGCGCCCGTAGCAATAATATCGTTAGAGGCTCTCGCGGCATTACCGGTCAAGGTTTCGTCAGCATCGGTTCCGCAATCCAAGATGGTCACATTTTTCATTTTAAAATTCAAAGGCACGGCTCCGCCATTCACAAATACGCCACCGGCACAGTTGAAGAAAGAGCTGTTGGTTATCTCGGCTGCCGAAAGTTCTGCTTTGGAAAATCCCAAGACCGAGTAATTGGGACTGGCTTTACACATATCATGGAAAACAGAATTCTCCACTTCCAACTTCGTTATGGCAGCAATATTCGTTTTATCATCTGCACGAACGGCACCCCTTCCATACCCGTAAATCTCACAATTTTTAAAGGAGATGAGCGGTATCGTCTGAGCCGTTCCTACAACACTAATCAAATATTTGCTATCGGTCGGCGTACTTCCCGTACGATCATAGAAAAGAGTAAGTCCGTCTAACGTAACACTGGCTCCGTTCAAGACCTTAAAAGTTACTTTTTCCAATACCGGAGATTCGAGCAACCCCGATTGGGCTTTTATCGTAATATTCTTATCGATCGTCAACTCTTTTCCGACAACCTCACTCGTTACTTCCAACACATCACCGACAGAAGCATTTGCCAATAAAGTTTCCAACGAGGTAGGCACAATCGGCGTATAATCTATGGCTTTATTTTGATTTTCTGTAATCTCTGCCACAAGACTATTCATATACACTTCAAGATTGGTATATCCCTCAGCATTGACCGTTTTCCCGTCAGCAGCATTGTTTTTATTCAATCCATGCGCATCTTCCCACACATCGGGAATACCGTCACCATCGGTATCTCGCAATTGCTCTTCCGTTACGCCTCCGTCCGACAATTCAGGCCATGCACTGGCTGCACCGGCAGGCTTCACATCGTTCGGCACATCGATCAATCCCGGTTTTTGGGCAGCATCTTTAGAGATACTTCCCACATAGGTTGTCGTCCCGTACTCGGTTTCTTTCACGATACGGGTATCGATCTCATCCCGCGACAAAGAACATCCGGCATACAGCAATACACGACCCAAAGCCTGTGTTGCCGTATGGGTTGTTATCACATCTGTTTCCAATGGTGCTCTCAATTTGATCGTATCTTTTGTCACTTCGGTAAACAAGCCGTCGCAAGAACTCTCATCGACCTGCTCATAAATACCTTTTGTCCAATTGTCATTCGTCACATCCGGATACCCTTCGATGACATTTCCGTCTACATAATATTTTCCCCAAACATGCTTCATCGGAGCAAATTCAGGATATCTGGATACATAACTCTCTGTACGGATACCTACCGAAGCGATTCTATATCTTACTTTAGAAGATGTCGCCGAACTCTTTGTCGCCGGCCCCGGTTTATAATAGTTGTTTACGATATTCACCTTCATGCCCTCGCCGCCATAACAACCATTACCCGACCAGTTATATATCACATTGTTTCTCATGTCCATATACTCACGGGTTTGTGTTCCCGACTTCGGTCCCAAACGAGGTGAACGGCTATCATGATGCGCCAACAGATTATGGTGATATGAGGCTCTTGCGCCTCCCCAGTTTCCGCCATAACCATGCGTGCCTTTTTCATGCCCGGCTGTCCGCAAACTTTCCGAGACAATACACCATTGCAATGTCAAGTTATCCGAGCCATACAACGAACAACATTCGTCGACAGACCAACTGATCGAACAATGGTCTACAATGATATTTTTTTTGTTCCAACCGCCCAAAGCATCTTCTTCTTCGCCGCTCTCGTTCCCCATGCGGAAACGCAAATAACGGATAATGACATTATTTGCCGATACCGATACCGGCCACCCGGCAATGCAAATACCCTGTCCCGGTGCCGTCTGCCCGGCAATGGTAATATCATCGTTCGAGATTTTTAAAGTGCTTCTCAGGAAAATGGTTCCGGCAACATCAAAAACGATTGTCCGCGCACCTTTCTGCGCAACAGCATAACGCAAACTGCCTTTCAATCCTGTATCTTCAAGGGTTGTTACGTGATAAACCGTACCGCCCCGACCTCCGGTCGTATAGCGTCCATGACCTTCCGCACCGGGAAAAGCAGGAGTTTGTGCTTGTGCACAGAAAAAAGAAAAAGCCAGAATTGTAATAAAAATAGAAAAGCTTTTCATTTGTATAAGTTTTAACGTTACAAAATTACATCGAATCAACATTTTACCATGTGCAGGAATCAACAAAATAGGTGTATTTATTGTTACATTTCTTAAGGCTGTCTCTCTCATTCAATAAAAAATCCGAAGGCCTGATTGCCTCCGGATTTTCTTCACAAATACACACATAAATAAATGTTATCACAACATCTTAAACACACTTGTCTTTTTTTCCGAAACGATGCGGATAATACAAGATTGAGAAACTTTTATTTGTAAACTTTCTTCCGATACACGCTTTTGCATTATAACCGCACCTGTCAACGAATAAACATTGACCATTGCCGGAGCAGATATATTCTTTATAACGATCTCATCGCCGCTACGATATGCGATGCACGCCGATGCATCAGCAGCTTTTATGCCGGAAACGCCCGCCTCAACAGATGTCGACAATGCGCTCAACATGCCATATTCGCTGACTCCTTGAACCGTATACACATCACCATCCTGCATATTACTGTCTTCGTAAGCCAACTCTTCAGCATCAGCTTTTACAAAGGCGATAGTAGTGCCATTCTTTTTCACGACATAACAAATAACATATTTCGAAGCACTCCATGTCAATTTCTGACCGTTGATCATCAGATCGGTCGGCGCCTCTACCGGTTCGACCATAAGAGCCGGATCCCAGTTATCATTACCGCTCATCACATTCTCAATCGTATAAGCTGCAGCCTCTTCATCTGTCAGCGAGCTTTTTGCATAGCCGTCGATTTTATTTGTTTTCATCGTCACACCGTTTTCATCTTTCTTCGGTTGTCCGGTTTCATCCATAATGGTCTCTCCTTCGTAATAATAATAGTAATTATTCCGCAACGATACATCGACAAGCTCACCGTACGCATCTACGGTTTTATAATCGGCCCAGATTTCAGGAATTCCGCCCATGGTGAAATACCAGCCTTTCGGATAAACGGGAACTTTACAAGTCGTGTACAGGAAGACGGTTTTAGGGAAATCATTCCACGGTCTTCCGAAATAAAGGCCCTCCACATCTGCATTCCCGTCGATGATGCAATGATCGAAAACATATCCCCATTTCTCGGCTTTCTGGTGATTGGGAGCAACGATATAACCACCCGATTTGCGGGTATTGAAGAGCGTACATTTATTGAAGAAAACGTCTCCGGCTCCATAAATATAATCGACAGCACCTTCGATAAAGCACTCATTCAAGAAGTGGCGTTTCCCGGTCTTGGTCGAGGTAAGGTAAGTATCTTGATAACTTCTCAACTTACAGTTATTCAAGATCGCCCGGTCACCGTAGGTACATAAGGCAAGAGCCTGAGGTCCGTTATTGGCCGTTATGCCATATTCATTTTCGAAAGATACACCTGTCGCATAAAAATTATCGCCGGTAACATATACGGTAGCTCCGTCGGTTGCCGAATAAACGGGTTTTCCCAGATCATTATCTCCGCTGACACGGTCGTCCGAGATAATAACGGTTTCGACATCCTCCCCGATCAGATGTATATACGGTTTCGTGATTTCCAGATGCCCTTGATATTTCCCGGCTTTGATATAGATGAGCCAGGGAGACGTACGGTCTGCCGGTGCCGCATCGATCGCGTCTTTTAAAGAGGTATAGTCTCCCGAACCGTCTTGTGCTACCACAGCATCAAAGACTTTTGCAATCGGGTCGGGACGGCTCATCGTTGTGAAAGATACGGTAAATGCCTCGTTCGAAACGCCGGAAACATTGGTTACAAAACCGGCCGGAACATCGATAGAATAAGGTGTATTATAAGCCAATTTCGTATAAGGTAAAGTAACCGAAGTTGAGCCATACTCGGGAACTAAAGAAACTCCATTAAGGACAATATCGCCTGTACCGGCTTTTATTTTCTTATCGAAATTGAGTACTAAAGCTCCATTTGCAGAAGCAGAAGTCGAACCCTCTGCCGGAACCGACGAAACCAATACCGGTGCGATCGGATCATATTCATTCTTAGGATCGGCAAATACAAATACGTTTGCTAAAGTCGTACCATCGTTGCCCGATCCCAATATTGTACTTGTTTCATCGGCAATCCAACGGATATAAACGACCGGTTGATCTTCCGCTTCAGCAGGGAGCGTTCCTACACAATCTTCCCAACGCGACTGTTCGTAAACATCGGAAAGATCGATCGTTGTAATATCTTTGAAGTCTTGGTTATTCAACGAATACTGCATTTTCTGCTTAGCATACACCTGATAACTTCCCGACATCAACGATGTAATTTCGATATTCGTGTAACCCTTTGTAGAGAATTGAGCTTGGAAATAACGACGCGAGCTGAAATCGGTTGTCCAAAGTCGCGCGTTTGCATATGCCGGCGTATATTCTGCGGCATGATACAACCAGTTTACAGCAACGCCCGTAGGCTCATAAGCCGAAAGCAGTCCTTGGTTGCTCGATTCCGAATAAAACGGTGCCGGAATCTCTCTTCTTTTTTCCGAGCTGGCCGCATCATTGAAATCCCACCCTACGATAAAATCCTTTTGATCGAAGTTTGCCGAGAGTTCGACGTCACCATTAATCTGGACATTACGTACTTTCTCAGTTTGACCGTCTCCCCATCCGCCAAATATCGTCACCGGATTGTCAATCACCGAAACGGTCACGATAGTACCTTCCGGATAATAATTATCTTCAGCCTCAGGGGAGAAAGAAACCTTGCCCCAACGAGAGCCATTGATAGAAACATTCAATTTATATAATGTCAACTTATTAAAATTCGCCGTTATCGAGCGATTTGCAGGCAAGAAGAGATCCAACTCGGCATTTGTTCCCAATATAGCACCATTGCTATCATCGGTCCAATTTACAAATTCATAACCGAATGCGGCTTCTGCCGTAACTTTTACGGCCGAATTTATATCATAGGTTTCCGATACCGGCGATACAGATATGGTTCCCGCACCTTCGATATTCAGTTTGGTAGTTAAAGTCACCTGTTCGGCGGTAGAGACATAATCGCCATAAATATTCAAACTTAACAGAAAAGCGTATTGAGAAGGGGCCAAATTATAGAACCGGATAGAAACATTCTCTTGTTTGCCTTCAGGGATAGAGATCGATACCAAATGGCCCTGCGTATCTTTATATTTTTTATTATTGGCATCATAATAGTAAGTCCCGTCCAAAGCCGTATCAAAGATCGTTTCCCATTCGGTCTGTCCTTCATACTTTATTTGCACGCCCATACCTCTGTCATTTCCGGTTGCAGCCTCTACAAATTCTATTTTCGTAACCGACTTCAATGCGGAAATTTCCATTGCCGAATTATCTTTTTTCTCTGCCCGCACATAGCCCGGAGTCACATAAGAACTGGTAAATTTTGTATCAGTTCCTTCCGGAGAAACCGTCATCTGAGTCAAAGAAAAAGACAACTCCTCATTCGTGAAATGGGTTGTTCCCGATACGACAACCGGATTATCGCTCGCCGAAGAGGATGTCCAGTTATCGAAAGTAGTAGAATACAATAGTTTCTCTTCTGCCCGAATCGAGCCAAATACCGATAGACAAAAAAGAAATAAAAAGCCAAAACGTTTTATCAGCTGTCTCATGATTATAATATTTATTTAAGATTATTTTATTTCGATTGTTTGAGGATTCCACCCTTCTTCACCGCCCAATACACTTTTTATGGTTATGCTACCGGCCTGTTCCGAAGTAAGTCGATGCGACCATCCAACCCGGTTTTCACAAGAGCTTCCTTCGCCCCGATTCCCATATTCGCCATAAAAAGTCGTTTTTTCAGATTCGGGCTTTTTCCAATTATGCCATCCGGCAGGGGAAATATGGGCCCCCATGTCGCAACGGAGGAACAAGGTTTGAGCAAAAGGCCGCCACGGACGTCCCAAATAGACATTCTTTACCGCATCATCTGCCGTCAGGCGGCAATTATGGAATACGTATCCGTAAGGCTTTCCCTCCGGAGTTGCCGCCGCAGTGAGATAACCGCCCGAACGTTTACTGTGAATTATACAATTTTCGAACCATGCCGTCGATTTACCGAAAATGAAATCGACAGTCCCTTCGATGTAACAATCTTCATAATATTGGCGACTGTTCTCCCCGTAAGTATATAATGTATCTTGAAAACCTAAAAAACGGCAATTACGAAATGTGGCACGATCTCCGCTTACAAAAACAGCGACAGCCTGTCCGACAGGTCCTGCACTGTTTTCGAAGGTCAGATTCTCGGCCATAAAATCCGGTGCATAGACATAAAATGATGCAGATCCCGACGTGGACATCTCTTCGCCAAAAACATTTTTCTTAGAAGCGTAATCATCATAAGTCAAAATTGTCTTAGATTGCGATTCTCCGATGAATGAAACATTGATCTTGCTCTCGGGCAAAATGAGTTTTTCTTTATATATTCCCTCCCGAATATATATGGTCGTACGCCCTTTTTTCCTGAAATCGGGTACTGCGTCGATCGCCTCTTGCACCGTAAAGAAATCGCCGCTGCCATCTTTGGCTACCACATAATCATACATTACGATAGAAGAGGCAAGATCAGGAAGGCTCTTTTTTATCGCTTCGGCAGCCATGCGGGCCACTTCGCGCGCGCCTTTTACATTAAGGTGGGTATTATCCTGCTTTCCTTCAGGTAATGCCGCACAACATCCCGGCTCTACCCAGACGAAAAGAGATACCGATTTTTCCGGTCCGTACTTTTCCAATAAATCGGAGGTCATCTTATTCAAATCGATCAGCAAAACATCATTTTCTGCTGCAACGGCTTTCGCCGCATCGATATATTTTCCATGAGTATCGACCAATCGGCCTTCTGAATCAAATTTTCTACGGGCAATAGAGGTAAACAGCACCGGAGTTGCACCGGCGGCCCGGGTCTCGTCGATATACCGCTTGAGGTTTGCCTTATAATCGGTTTCGGCATCTGCATGGCGGGCTGTATCTTTTTTCTGGTCGTTATGTCCGAATTGAATGAACACATAATCTCCTTTACGGAGTTTTTCCCGTATCGGCGTCCAATGTCCTTCGTTTCTGAAACTTCGCGTACTGCGGCCATTAAGTGCTCTGTTATCGACACAAATGTCCGGAGTCAAAAACCCCGGTAACATTTGCCCCCAACCACGTTCGGGATTTCCCCCCGAAAGAGGTTTGTTTGCCATCGTCGAATCCCCGATCAAATAAATGACAGGGATGCGTTCGATATTAAATGAGCAAAAAACGCAAATAAATAATACAGATAGGATATAACAGAATGTGTTCTTCATTTAGCGATATTTAAACATATCGCAAAAATAAGGCACACGTCTGTCCTTAAAGAGTATTTTTTGACACAAATTGTGGAAATTTTCCCAATATGATCAAACTTCAGGGATTTTAATAACCTGACCGACTTTCAAGGATGAAGACCTCAAATTGTTCACTTTCTTCAATAAATCGGTCGTAACGCCCGGGAAACGTTGTGAAATAAGCCACAAACTTTCGCCCCGAACGACTTTATGATAGTGATAACGATCATACGCCGGATTACGGGGATTGCGTGCTACCGTAACATTTTTCTGGGTCGATTTCTGAGTCGATTCTACCGAAGCAGAAGTCGTTTCCGGTTTTACATTTTTTGATACGTTTTGGGCAAGTGCCGTGGTATCCTTGATTTCGACAACCGGAGTCTCTGCCTTTTCAACTTTTTTCGGGGCTGTCTTTTGGGCAACTGCAGTACGATAAACCTTCAAACGTCGTCCGGCAACGATATTATTACTTCTCAAATTATTCCATTTACGCAGATTCCGCACCGATACGCCATAGCGATTGGCTAATACCGAAAGGGTCTCGCCTTTTTTTATACGGTGATACACCCATCCGCCGCTGCTTGCCGAAGACGCATAATAATTTGTCGGCTCAACTGTCGTACGGCGGCCATATATCTCTGACTGATAATTGACGATCGAATCTTTCACATCGATAAATGCATATGTCTGTTGTGTCGGCAGACATAACGGCCTCAAATGAGCCGTATCACCGGGAACAATATCTCTCCGGTATTGCGGATTAAGCCCTCTCAACAATTCCATCGGTATTTGCAACACATCTGCGACTTGTTTCAAATGGATGCGTTCATCGACCTGTATCGTATCGGTTGTCAGCGGTAAATCGGTGAGAACAGGGCAAATATTATGTTCTTGATAATAATGCATCACATAGTTGGCCGCAATGAAAGCAGGCACATATCCTCGGGTCTCCTTGGGCAAATAGTTGTAAATTTCCCAATAATCCTTTTTCCCGCCCGAACGTCTTATCGCCTTATTCACATTTCCCGGGCCACAATTATACGAAGCGATGGCAAGAGGCCAATCTTGATAAATATCATACAGCTCTTTCAAATAGCGTGCGGCGGTTTCCGACGCACGGATCGGGTCACGCCGTTCATCGACCAGACTGTTCACCTCAAGGCCTAAAAGTTTTGCCGTACCGATCATAAACTGCCACAATCCGGTAGCTCCGGCACGGGAAACGGCATCCGGGCGCAATGCCGATTCGATAATCGGCAGATATTTTAACTCGAGCGGCAATCCGGCTTTCTCAAGGGCCTGTTCAAAAATAGGGAAATAATAGGCACTCAATCCGATCATCGTCTCCACCAATTCGCGACGTTTCTCGGTATAGAGGGTAATATAACTTTTTACGACCTGATTATAAGGCATCTCTATAATCGTGGGCAAAGCTGCCAACCGTTGTATATAAACAGAATCCGGATAATCTATATTGACACTGCTACGTATGCAATTTTCATCGATTATGGCATATTTTTTCAGATACCAACTGGAAAGAAGGCTATCGACATTTGCCTCAAGGCTTTCCGGTAAAACAATTTCTTGATCCGAAATCGTATCTTTTGCTGTTTTTATTCTTTGTGTCTGATCGGTTGTCCCCCAAACCGGGAAAAGACAAATCGAAAAAAGAAATACAAGCACTTTCCTTTGCATAATCAATTTATTTTAAAAAGTTATGGCACATTGCAAACCCAACGAGGTCTTGGAAAACGGTGTAGGCTCTACCACAGCCGGGAGTAAATGCATCGACACATCTGGAGTTATATCGAAATGGTAAAGTTGGGCATCGACATAAGCATCGATCATCGCCACGACATAAACGCCAACCATCGATATAATACACAAGTCTCTGTTTCGCCTATAAAAATCCTTTTTCCGTTTCATGGCGCTTTTCAGCCATTCGGTATTTTGTTCGATCCACGCTTTATCATTCCTTCGGTTATAGGGAAGGAAATTGATATAACTCTCGGTCGAGGGGTCACTATCCATCACATCTCTATACGCCTGAGAATAGTCGTTATAATACCTGCCGTTCCACGAGACGGCATAGGTTAACCCCATAAAACCTCCGATCACGATCGGCAGTTTCCAATATCTTCGGTTGTAGATCTGCCCCAAACCCGGAACCAAAGCCGACAACCAAACGGCTTTCATCGGATCAGGATTAAACACGGCAGTGTCACTGCGCAAAGTATCATTGCGCAAGGTATCCGGCTCAAGATTCTCAACAGGTCCGACAGCATTATCGAGACCGATAGAAAGCGAGTCTGCCCCCACAGAAATTTCCGTCTGTACTTGAGCCGATAGAGAAACAGTCGATATCGGTATCAAGATACACACGGTTAAAAATATTTCCCGAATTTTACGTTTAAGTATGTAAAATGTTCCCGTCAAAATATCATTTCAGTTTATCAAAGATAGCAATCAAGCGTTCCAGTTCCTCTTCATTTTTAAAAGGAATAGAAATCTTACCTTTCCCTTCGTCATTGCAAGTAAACTGCACTTTCGTATTGAAAAACGCAGATAAATGATTTTTCAAAATATCATATTCTTCTCGAGATGCCCGACGGACAGCAGGATTTTTATCTTTCACCTCCTCTATCGAATGGCCTTCGGAAAGATTCTTCACGATTTCTTCGACCTTACGCACCGAATAGCCATTTTTTTGTATCAACTCATAAACCTTCAGTTGAAGGGCAGGGTCATCTATCGACAGCAAGGCTCGTGCATGTCCCATATCCAACAACTTATTCTTCAATCCCATCTGAATCTCAGCAGGCAACTTCAGTAAGCGCAAATAGTTGGCAATTGTCGTTCTCTTCTTTCCGACCCGATCACTTAGTTTCTCCTGGGTCAGATCATATTGTTCGATCAACTTCTGAAACGTAAGGGCGATTTCGATAGCATTCAAGTCTTCCCGTTGAATATTTTCTATCAACGCCATCTCCATCATCGTTTCGTCTTCTGCCGTCCGCACATAAGCCGGGATCGTCTTAAGCCCGGCCATAATAGAAGCCCGATAACGACGTTCTCCGGCAATAATCTGATAGGTGCCATTCGCAGTCTGCCGCAAAGAGATCGGCTGTATAATACCCAATTCCCGGATAGAGGTTGCCAATTCTGACAAAGCATCTTGGTCAAATTCTCTTCTGGGCTGATCGGGATTCGGCTTTATTTTTGAGATTTCGATTTCATTTATCGACGAAGAGCCCTCTGTCTTTACCTCATCCATCGTAATGAGTGCATCCAGCCCCCGTCCCAAAGCATTTCTTTTAAATGTAGCCATACTATGTTCGCCTTTCCATTCCTGCCGGATAAGACCGGCTTATCTTATAATATCAGTTTTCCCTTTCTATCAATTCTTTTGCCAGTTGCAAATGATTGATGCTTCCGCGCGAATCCGGGTCATACAATATGGCCGGGACTCCATGGCTCGGAGCTTCGCTCAACCGGATATTCCGCTGGATAACCGTGGTAAACACCATATCCCGGAAATGTTTTTTCAACTCTTCATAAATCTGGTTGGCAAGTCTTAACCGGGCGTCGTACATCGTCAGCAAAAATCCTTCAATTTCCAAAGCCGGATTCAACTTCGACTTGATAATTTTAATCGTGTTCAACAACTTACTGATCCCCTCCAATGCAAAATACTCGGCCTGAACAGGAATAATCACCGAATCGGCCGCAGTCAGAGAATTGACGGTAATCAATCCCAAAGAAGGAGAACAATCTATCAATATATAGTCATACTCACGCTTGACTTCATCCAACAAACGGGACAAAACTTTCTCCCGATTCTCGATGTTCAGAAGTTCCAACTCTGCACCGACAAGATCGATCCGGGAACAGACAATATCCAAACCCGAGACACAAGATCCGACAATCGCTTCACGCAAAGAGTTTCCGCCAATCAAGCATTCATATATCGATACAGAAACCGTACGGGGATCAACTCCCAATCCGGAAGATGCATTTGCCTGAGGGTCAGCGTCGATCACAAGGACTTTTTTGTCCAATGCCGCCAATGATGCCGCCAAATTGATCGAAGTGGTTGTTTTTCCCACTCCTCCTTTCTGATTAGCAATAGCAATAACTTTACCCATAATTCAAACTTTTTATCGGAGGCAAAGTAACCTTTTTTTTATGTTTTGCTATTTATTCGCATATCAAAAACTGCTCCGATTGTTGATAAGTCGACTCTATTGTTAATAACATCGGACAAATCCCGGTCACACAATAAGACCCGTACTCTCCGTGACAAAGATAATTAAATTTGACAGATACGTTGGTGTCTTTCAATTAATTTAGCACTCGAGCAAACTACACGTTAAAAAAACAATTTGAAAAGTGTTTATTTTGTACATTTGCAAACAAAGAATTTGACAACTTAAAAAAATCATGGAAGTCGCATCAACAAAACGAAAACCGCTCATTTTAGTAACAAACGATGACGGTATAGAGGCAAAAGGGATTCACGAATTGGTGAACATGATAAAAGATTTAGGAGATATTGTCGTTGTAGCGCCCGGCGGACCTCGATCGGGGCAATCGAGCGCTTTGACGGTAGGTACCCCTTTAAGACTTACATTGATCGAAAAAAAACAGAATATCTCTTTTTATCGCACAAACGGAACGCCGGTCGACTGTGTCAAACTCTCTATCAATCAATTATTCGACCGGCACCCCGATCTTCTGCTGTCAGGAATTAACCACGGATCGAACTCCGGCGTCAGCATCATTTATTCCGGCACAATGGGCGCAGCATTGGAAGGCTGCATAATAGGCATCCCTTCGATCGGCTTTTCGCTTACCAGCCATGATCCGAATGCCGACTTCTCGCCATGCCGGGCTATTGTAAGGGCATGCTGTAAAAGAGTGTTGGAAAAAGGGCTTCCGCCTTCGGTTTGCTTAAACATCAATATTCCGGCAACACCCTGTTTCAAAGGGGTTCGCATCTGCCGCCAAGCGCAAGGTTACTGGACCGAAGAATACGAACACCGTATCGACCCGAACGGGAAAGACTATTATTGGCTTACCGGACATTTCATGAATCAGGAACCTGAAAATGAAGAAACCGACGAATGGGCGCTCGCCCATGGCTACATTTCGATCGTACCATCCACCTGCGATCAAACGGCATTTTCTGCTATCCCGAAAATAGACGACCTTTTATCACCCAATAATCTGAATCTATGAAAAGATTAGCCATACTATCTATCTCCATCATATTAGCGGCTTGCAGCAGCGTGCCGTTGACCGGACGCAGACAACTCAATTTTGTCTCAGATCAGGAAGTACTTTCCCTAAGCGACCAGAGTTTCTCGGACTACATGAAAACAGCAAAAGTGTCGACCGACTATATGAAAACCTTACAAGTAACACGTGTAGGACAACGCATCGCAAATGCTGTTATGAATTTTCTGAAAAACAACGGTATGGCTGCCGATGCGGCATCTTACCGCTGGCAATTCGTACTGGTCGAAGACGATACTCCCAACGCATTTTGTATGCCCGGAGGAAAAGTCGTTGTCAATACGGGAATACTCCCCTATACCCTCGACGACGACGGACTGGCAGTTGTTCTCGGCCACGAAATTGCGCACGCCGTAGCGAAGCACAGTAGCGAACGAATCAGCCAGCAAATGCTCGTACAATATGGAGGCGCGGCATTAAATACACTGATGCAGAACAAGTCGGAGGCAGCCCAAATTTTAGCCAGCCAAGTATATGGTATCGGGACACAGGTAGGTGTCATGCTGCCTTATTCCAGAAAACAAGAATCTGAAAGCGATCGCATGGGACTCATTTTTATGGCCATGGCCGGATACGATCCCCAGAAAGCGCCCGAATTTTGGGAAAGGATGGCCTCCCAAAGCTCGACTGTCCCCGAATTTCTAAGTACTCACCCCTCCGATGCTACACGCATAAAAGAACTAAGGAAACTAATTCCTGAGGCCATGAAATATAAACAATAAAAAATTTCCCTACGGCTATTCGATCACGCATATTGTGTATACGCAAATGGTATAAAAAACAAAAAAAAAATCAGAAAAAACTCAGACACACCGGCCTGTCCGATACCCGAAATCAGAAAAAAAATTTCTTTTACACCTACATACGCTCCTACTCCCACGCAGAACAATGAATAATTATTCAAAAACAAACAAGAGAGAAAGAGTATTTTTGCATAAAACTAAAAAAAACATCAACTTATTAAAAAAAATTCAGCTTTTATGCATAAATAAAAGTTTTATTCTTACATTTGCACCGAATAATTATACGAAGTATTATATCTCGCTTTCAATCCCGCACGGAGAGAGGCGATAAGGTCACAATCTCAAGAAAGGAATTTAAGTTTATGAAAAATAAAGTCGACAGACTGCAAGCCATTAAAGAAATCGTTATTTCATATAAAATCAGCAGTCAAGAAGATTTACTCAAACAACTGACAGAAAGGGGGTTTGATCTTACGCAAGCAACTCTTTCCAGAGATTTGAAACAACTGCAAATAGCAAAAATTGCCAGCAAAGACGGAGGATACCTCTATGTTATGCCCGAAACCGCAGGTATAGGAAGAATGGCAAATGCCAAAGACCGGCATCATTATACCGGCACGATATCCGGATTCCTATCCATAGAATATTCGGGACAATTGGCTGTAATCAAGACACGTCCGGGCTATGCCAGCGGGATAGCGTGGGATATAGACTCAAATTCTAACGAAGAAATATTGGGCACAATTGCCGGGGATGATACAATATTACTGATCTTGCGTGAAGGAGTTACCCGTTCTCATGTACAAGAGACCCTTAAAGCCATCATTCCTTCGATCGACGAAGAGTAAAAATGAGATTATTATAATTTATTTAACTTGACATATCTGTTTCTAACAGAACAAAGAATAAAAGGAAATGGAAGATACAATTGAAGTAATTGTAGCAAGCGAAAAACACTTGTCGTATGTAGAAACAATTCTCGACACCATCGAGAAAGCCGCGAAAATAAGAGGTACCGGTATCGCCAAACGTTCACCGGAATATGTAAGACAAAAAATGCTCGAAGGGAAAGCGATCATTGCGCTCGACGGCGAAAAATTTGCAGGATTCTGTTATATCGAAAGTTGGAGCAACAAACAGTTTGTCGCAAACTCCGGGCTTATTGTCGTAGAGGAATATCGAGGACACGGATTGGCAAAACGAATCAAAAGAAAAGCATTCGAACTTTCACGCTCCCGATTCCCGGATGCTAAGATTTTCGGACTTACAACCGGATTAGCCGTAATGAAAATCAACTCCGAACTGGGATACCGTCCGGTAACCTTTTCTGAACTTACGGATGACGAAGCATTTTGGAAAGGATGTCAAAGCTGCGTAAACTACGACATATTGCAACGGACTAATCGAAGAATGTGCCTATGCACAGGTATGCTTTTCGACCCGCATGCTGAAGAACATCATTCCGAAAACCAATAAATCACATTTAATATAAATACTCTCGATATGAAAAAAGAAAAAGTTGTTTTAGCATTCAGCGGAGGATTAGATACATCTTTCTGCGCAAAATATCTAACAGAAGAATGTGGCTACGAATTATATACGGCAATTGCCAACACAGGCGGATTCAGTAAAGAAGAGCTAAAATCGATCGAAGAACGCGCTTACAAATTAGGAGCGACCCAACACGCTTCTCTCGACATAACACAAGAATACTACAATAAAAGCATTAAATACATGATTTTCGGCAACGTTCTCAGAAACGGAACCTATCCGATTTCCGTCAGCTCAGAACGTATCTTTCAAGCAATTGCGATCATTAATTATGCCAAAGAGATAGGAGCCGATTATGTTGCCCACGGTAGTACGGGAGCCGGAAACGACCAGGTACGTTTCGACCTTACGTTCCAGATATTGGCTCCGGAAATAAAAATCCTGACCCCCACACGAGACATGACCCTTACCCGTGAATATGAAATAGATTATCTAAAAAAACACGGATACGAAGCCGATTTCAAAAAAATGGAATACTCCATCAATAAAGGGTTGTGGGGCACCAGCATCGGAGGAAAAGAGACGCTGAAAAGCAACCAGACTCTTCCCGAATCGGCATATCCCAGCCAAATGATCGCTTCGGGCGAAGAAACTCTGACCATCGATTTCAATGAAGGAGAAATAGCTGCGGTCAACGGCAAAAAATATGACGACAAAGTTGCCGCAATACAAGCAATCGAAAAAATCACCGAAAAATATGCTATCGGACGAGATATGCACATCGGAGACACAATCATAGGAATCAAAGGCCGGGTAGGTTTCGAAGCTGCAGCACCGATGGTTATCATCAACGCTCATAAAATGCTTGAAAAACATACCTTGACCAAATGGCAACAATATTGGAAAGATCAGATTGGCACATGGTATGGTATGTTCTTGCACGAAGCCCAATACCTCGAACCGGTAATGCGAGATATGGAAGCCTTCCTGCAAAGTACGCAAAAGAATGTCACCGGCCGTGTCATTATCGACCTGAAACCATATCGATTTGTCTTGGTAGGTGTTGAAAGCGATTTCGATCTCATGAAATCCGACTTCGGAGAATATGGCGAAGTCAACAAAGCATGGACAGCCGACGATGTCAAAGGATTTACCAAGATTCTGGGAAATCAAATGAAGATCTATCACTCGGTATTGAATAAAAATAAAAACAAAAAATAAACAGTTAACAAACCAAGGGCAGAAATAAGGCGTTCTTATTTCTGCCCATTCAACAACATAATAAATGATAAAAGCAGGAATTATAGGTGGCGCAGGATACACAGCCGGAGAATTAATCCGTTTGCTCATAAACCATCCGGATGTAGAAATCGAATTTGTCAACAGTAGCAGTAACGCCGGAAATAAAATTACAGACGTTCACTCAGGACTGTTCGGAGAGACCGACTTGACTTTCACGGCAGAACTCCCGTTCGACAAAATCGACGTATTATTCTTTTGTACAGCACACGGAGACACCAAAAAATTCATGGAGGAACACACTCTACCCGAAAAGCTAAAACTGATAGATCTCTCTATGGACTTTCGGATAGAATCGCCCGAACATGACTTCGTTTACGGACTCCCAGAACTGAACCGGAAGCGGATAATTCGATGCAATCGGGTTGCAAATCCGGGATGTTTCGCTACTGCCATACAATTGGCCCTGCTTCCACTGGCAAAAAACCTGCTGTTAAACAATCCCGTACACATTCATGCCATAACCGGATCGACAGGTGCCGGACAAAAGCCAACGGCAACATCCCATTTCAGTTGGAGAAACGATAACATATCGATCTACAAACCTTTTACGCACCAACATTTGGCAGAAATAAAACAAAGCTTGAAGCAACTCCAGAACAGTTTCGACACCGATCTCAACTTCATTCCGGTACGAGGAAACTTTTCCAGAGGAATTTTTGCAACGCTCTATACCGATTGTCCGGTAGAACTCGACGAGATAAAACGTATTTACGAAGAATATTATGACGATCATTCTTTTACGTTTATCACCGACAAAAATCCCGACCTGAAGCAAGTCGTAAATACAAACAAATGCTTGCTCCATTTAGAAAAAATCGGGAACAAGTTGCTGATTACATCTCTGATCGACAATCTTCTGAAAGGAGCATCCGGACAGGCAGTTCATAACATGAATCTGCTTTTCGGCCTTGAAGAAACCGTCGGACTCAAGCTTAAACCTTCTGCATTTTAAGACAACCAAAATTTTATATTATGAAACTATTTAATGTTTACCCTCTTTTCGACATAGAAATCGTTAAGGGGAAAGGATGCTATACATACGATTCCAAAGGCAATGAATATCTCGACTTATACGGAGGACATGCTGTAATCTCAGTCGGGCATACACACCCCTATTACACCCAAAAAATTACCGAACAAGCTCAAAAACTCATTTTTTATTCAAATTCGGTTATCAACGGCTTGCAAATCGAATTGGCCGAGAAATTGGGAAAACAATCGGGATATGACGACTACTCGCTGTTCTTGATCAACTCCGGAGCCGAAGCTAACGAAAATGCACTCAAACTTGCTTCGTTCCATACGGGAAAGAAAAAAGTTATCGCTTTCAAGAAATCTTTTCACGGACGTACTTCTGCTGCCGTACGGGTAACAGACAACCCTAAAATTATCGCCCCGATCAATAACACTTTCGAGGTCAGCTATTTAGCCCTGAACGATATCGAAGCCGTAAAGGCAGAAATAGCCAAAGGTGATGTATGTGCTGTCATTATCGAAGGAATACAAGGAATCGGCGGAATACAAGTGCCTCAAGTTGAATTTATGCAACAACTCCGCGAAGTTTGTACACAAAACGGTGTAGTACTCATTCTCGATGAAATACAGTCGGGGTATGGTCGAAGCGGAAAATTCTTCGCACATCAATATGCCGGTATAAAAGCAGATCTTGTCACAATGGCCAAAGGTATGGGAAACGGATTCCCAATCGGTGGGGTATTGATAAGCCCCATGTTCACTCCCGTGTATGGAATGCTGGGAACGACTTTTGGCGGAAACCATCTCGGATGCGCAGCAGCAATTGCAGTACTCGACATCATGGAAAAAGAAAAACTGATCGAGAACGCCGCCAATACCGGAGACTATCTGATGAACGAGCTTAAAAAAATACCCCAGATCAAAGATGTTCGAGGCAAAGGGCTTATGATCGGTATTGAATTTGAACAACCGATAAAAGAGATCAGAAGCAAATTGTTATTCGAACAAAAGGTATTCACAGGAGTTTCGGGAACAAATGTCATAAGACTGTTGCCCCCGCTAATTCTCACAACCGCTCAAGTCGACACATTTATCGAACGGTTGAAAAAAGTCTTATCTTAAACACTCTTTAAAACAAAGGAAGTTCTTTATTCAATATTCTCGGATAAAGGGCTTTCTTTGTCTTTCCTCAACAACCAAAATTTACACAAAAAGCCTAAACCGAAACACAAAGTTTCAGTTTTCTCCCATAAAACAGATTTTTGCAACAATAGCAGTGTTAAAATAGATATTCTTATTTGTTTTAGATTAATATAAAATATATTTTTGTGTTTCTAAACAAATCAACATAAACCAAAAGGAATAAAATAAATTATAAAAACAATAAAATTTCACATTCATGAATAGTGTATAACATGCGATACTGAAAATAAGAAAGGGAAATTATCAATCATATACATAGCATACCTTTTTTATAGCATACTTGCTTATCAATCAAAATATATATCCCAATAATAAATCATCTTTTACGAAGAAACCAAAAGAAATGATACAGGTCTTTATAAATCACCATACATTATAAAGATGCGCTGATATTAAAATATACAAGATTACTCTATAAACATCCACTTGTTTATCGAAATCCCAACAAAAAGACAAAGCAAAATGATAAAAAAACTACAGCTTGCCTTAATCCTATCCTTACTTTTCCATGTTGCAACAGTTTTGGCGGCAGATAAGCATTACATCCGGGGAAAAGTTATCGACGAATCGGGAGAAGTTCTATCCGGTGTTACCGTTCGGGTCAAAGAACAAAAAAGTATAGGCACCTCGACCGATAACAATGGAGAATTCTCTATACTCTTGCCCGAGAACGGAAAACATCTTTTGTTTACATACATAGGGATGAATGAAAATACAGTAGCCGTCTCTTCCGAAACGACTTACATCACTGTGCGAATGGAAATTCAATCGACAGAAACAGAACAGGTTGTCATAACCGGTTATGCCCAGACAACCACAAAAAAAATGACAGGTTCTGTCGGGATTATCGATGGAGAGAAACTTGCCAATCAGCCTCAACCCAACGTAGACGCTCTTTTACAGGGACAAATAGCCGGAGTATCGGTCTCTGCAATAAGCGGACAGCCCGGGAAAGAGCAGAAAATCAGAATACGTGGGACAAGCACACTCACCGGAGATGCCGATCCGTTGTGGGTTATCGATGGCGTTCCCATGCAAAACAGTGTGCCCGAAATATCCTCATCCGAAATAAAAACAGGGAATTTCGACAATATGTTTATAACCGGAATTGCCGGAATAAACCCCAATGACATCGAAAACATTACCGTCCTGAAAGATGCAGCTGCCGCTGCAATTTACGGGTCGAGGGCTGCAGGGGGAGTTATTATCGTAACCACCAAGAAAGGTCAAGCCGGAAGGTTGAAGATCAACTATTCGGCCAATCTATCAGTTGTCATGCCTCCACAAAAAGACAATAACCTGATGAATTCTAAAGAAAAGTTGGCATACGAACAATCTCTATGGGACGAATTCTCTGCTGCCGATTTTGCTGCCGGAAAAACAAACTATCCGGTAATAGGGATAGTCGGGATCATACGATCCGGGAAAGGAAAATTCCAAGGATGGACCGAGCAAGAACAAAACGCTTATATAGAACAATTGGGAGAGATCGAGACCGATTGGTATGATGAACTGTTCCGGAATGCCATATCCACCAACCATCATCTCTCTTTAAGCGGAGGAAACGATAAAATCACCTATTATACTTCATTAGGATATACGCATGACGCCGGACTTGTAAAAAAGAACGATTACGACCGTTACAATTTTACGACAAACCTAAATATCACGCCCAGCCAGAAA
>CASFRL010000118.1 GCA_949297285.1 uncultured Bacteroidales bacterium | reverse complement strand
TTTTTATCGGAAGATGTAGCCGATTTGGATATGAATACTTCTTGTAAAAATATTCTTTTTTGGCAAGAAGGCGAGTTATTGGCAAATCGAATTGCATTAGCGATTGATGCCGATCTATCTCTTGACCGGAAAAAATTATTCTTGGATATAAATCGTTCGTCGGTCGATGTGAATGGAATATTGTTTGATGTAAAAGGTTCGTTGCATCAAGATACAGTTGCAAAAATTGTTGACGTAGATTTGAAATATGGTCTTAAGACTCCTAATGTTAAGACCGTATTGGATATGATTCCTGCATCGGTAATTAAAAAAAATACCGTTGATGCAACTGGAGATGTTGAGCTTTCGGGCACTGTAAAAGGTGTGTACGGTAATAAGCAGGTTCCTGTATTGACAATGCTTATGAAAATACAGAAGGCTTCGGCACATTATAAAGGTATGCCTTATGGAATCGATAATTTGACGGCCGATTTAAGTTGTTATTTGGATGTGATGAAAAAAAATCCGTCTTATGTTGATTTGAAAATATTCCGTTTTCAAGGGGCCGAAACCGATGTGTTGGCAGATGGCCGCATAGACGATCTGATGGGTGATCCTTTGATAACATTCAATACGCGTGCTAAAGTCGATTTTTCGGCTTTAGCGAAGACTTTCCCTTTGCAAGAAGGTGTCGAGATGGGAGGAAAGTTGGCTGCCGATTTGAAATTTAAAGGAAGACTGAGTGCGATAAAAGAGAAAGATTTAGGACGTTTGAAGATAAAAGGAAATATCTCGTTCCAAAAAATGCGGTTGAAGGACGTAAATAAAGATTTCGATTTTAACGGAAATGCAAAATTGGGCTTTATTGGAAAAAACTTTTTAGCCGTAGGAGCAACTGTTTATGATCTTTCTTTAAAAAGCCGGAAGGGATCGGCTCAAATAAAGCAGATGTCTGCATCTGTGGCAACTCCCGAAACCGAAATGGATACGACAAAAGTGATTCCATTGAATTGTAAATTTGCATTAGAAGAGGCTAAAATCATGGTGGGGGATACAATTCATGCATATAGTCAAAAGACAGAAGCCTCTGTCGGTGTAAGGCCCTCTAAAATAAATGTGAGGAAACCGATATTTGATTTATATCTGCGTACCGATACTTTTTTCATGAAAGTAAATGAAACACGTATGGGCATGGATTTGGCCGGTTTTAAAATATCGACATTTCAGGGTCGCGATTCTCTATGGCATCCGAACGGAACGATAGGGTTTAATCGGCTGTTTTTTTCTACTCCAGAATTCGGATTGCCCATTCGTGTACAAAAAACAGAGGTAAATTTCGAAAGACGAACCGTTACATTGAAACATGCAAAAGTGCGCATCGGACATTCCGATCTGACGGCGACAGGTTCTGTCTCCAATTTGGCAAAAGCCATAATGAAGAAAGAATTGTTGACAGCCCGCTTGAGTGTTGTCTCGAACCGTATCAATTGCAATCAATTGATAGAAGCATTATCCGGACTTGAAAATATGGATGAGAATGCCCCCGAAACCGATACAATATCGTCTGAAACAATGGACAAAGCCCATTTGTTTGTTGTCCCTAAAAATATTGATCTTGAATTTGAAACGAATATCGGGAGAGCCCGTTATAACCACATGATATTCGAAAATGTACGGGGTAAGATACAAATAAAAGATCAGATGATAAATTTGGAAAATTTAAGCATGAAGGCTTTGGATGCCTTGATGAAAACATCTTTACTTTATAAAGGTGATTCTACTAAAGATGGATATGCCGGTTTTAGCTTTAATATCTACAAGATCAATATCGGTAAACTGGTAACGTTTATTCCTGAACTGGATACAATCGTCCCGATGCTGAGATCGTTTAAAGGCCTTGTCAACTTTAATATAGCAGCTGAATCCCGCCTTGATTCGTTAATGAACATTCGCATCCCTTCTTTGCGGGCTGCCGTACATATAAAGGGAGATAGCTTGGTCTTGTTAGATGGAGAAACTTTTAGCAAACTTGCTAAAATCCTGATGTTCAAAAATAAAAAAGAAAATATGTTTGATAGTATTTCTGTAAATATAACAGTCGATGATGGAGCCGTAAAAGTCTATCCATTTGTTGTAGAGATAGATCGTTATCGGGCAGCGGTAGGAGGAACTCAGAATTTGGATATGTCGTTTAACTATCATGTCTCTATCCTTAAATCACCTTTGCCGTTTAAGGCCGGTGTCGATTTATATGGCAATCTCGATGATGTTAAGTTTAAGATAACTCGGGCAAAATATAAAAACATGGTTTCTCCTGTGCAGATAAGGCAGATCGATAGTACCCGTATAAATATGGGCAATGTGATTGTTTCTCATTTTAAGCGATTACTCAATAACTAAAGATCGATACATATCCATAAAAAATGCCCCGTTCTCAAATATTGAACGGGGCATTTTTGAATCCTATGTTTATATCTTCAGAATGTTATTGCTCATGTTTTTTATGTTTGCCTTCATGAGCCTCTTCAGCTTTTTCAAGCTGATATTCTGATTTTTTCTTTGCTTTACAGAATTGGCCTTTCTGTTTTTTTTCTGAAGTTTTCATTGTTCTAAATTTTAGATGTTATTTTACTTCAATTTTTCTGACTGCCGGTTTTTCCGGAATAATTTCTTTTTTAGGAATATCGATAGTCAAAATACCGTTTTCGACTTTTGCTTCGATTTTTTCTTTATCGATATTATCCGGCAAAATCATATTCTGGCGGAATTGTGTATAGCTGAATTCCCGACGTAAGTAGCGACCATTCTTGTGATCGTTATGTTCCTCTTTTTTCTCCATAGAAACAGAAATCTGATTGTCATCATCTATTTTAATAGAGAAATCATCTTTTGTCAAGCCGGGAGCAGCAATTTCTACTTTATAGTCTTTTTCACTTTCGATAATATTTATAGCAGGGGAAGTCGAATTTGCTTTTTCCATCCATTCATTTCCAAAGAAATCGTTAAATATTCCTGGAAGCCAATTTTGTGATTTTCTTACAGGTATCATAATATAATCTCCTATTTTAATTAGTTAAACATTTTCATTTTATTGAACTGAGTTTGTAACTCAAATTCACTTATCGTATTGCAAAGCGTGTGCCATTTGTTTTTATAACTATTTTGTCAGAAAAAATGTCAATTTGTGTCTTGTCGCGTGACAAATCTTACTCATATTTAAATGTTTGAAACATAATGCAATATAATTTAAAAATAGAAGTATTTGTTGTTGGAGAGAGGAAGATGTTTTTGTATAAAAACAACATATCCTCCCGATATTATTATCGGGAGGATATGTAAAAATATTGTTAGATAAATTATTCGGCCTCGATTTTCTGTATAGCTTTTTCAGCTTCTTCTTTGAGTTTATCGGCCTGTTTCTGAGCTTCTTTTACCAATGCTGCAGCTGCAGTTTTTGCACCGATTTTCTCAAGAGGCTTTTGGGCTTTATCGATTAGTTTTTGCCCCTCTTGTTCTGCTGCTTCGACCAATTTTTTCCCTGCGGCATCGGCCTGTTCTCTCAAGGCTGCAATACGTTCTTCCTTATCTTTCCCTGTAAGTTTGGTCAATTGGGAATCTACCGTTGTCTTTATGGCGTTATTGATCAACTCTTTCGTGTCGAGTTTGATCTCCGGTTTGGTGAATGTCCCTCCGATAGTTGCCGTTACATTATTTATGTATCCGCCGGTAGCCGATTCGGGTAGTGTTATATTAGCCGTGTAATTGATTGTTTGGTCCAGACCGGTAGTCCCGCTCAAATTCATATTGATATTTCCCATTTTTATGTCAAAAGGACTGGTCTTCAATAATCCGTTTTCGATTGTAAACGGTATCTTTATATCTTTAGCTTCGATGTTTTTCAGTTTGTCATTTTTTAGTAAAGTAGATAACGTATTGAAAACATCAAGATTTTGTATATGAATATCGTTTGATTGTAATATTCCTTTGGCTGTTAAAGACATTAAATCGGGACTCATCGTATTGTCCAATGGCGTTTTTAAATCAAGATTTACAGAATAGTTTCCGCCTGTTTTAGCAAAAATAGGAACGATCTTCTGGATCATGTCCAATTGTTTGAAAGTCTCTTCGAAAGATGCTTTCTGGATATTCAGTCCGAAGTCTACCATAGGACGATTTTTGTCGGCCGCAGTGCTATATGAACCGGTTGCTGCAATAGATCCGCCGAAGGCGTTGAAGTTCAACGGATTCATCCGGATCGTCCCTTTCGAAACCGATAAATTTCCATTGATATTATCGACTTCTATTTTCTGGAAGATAACCTTCTTAAGGTTTGCTTTGAGTGAGAGGTCAAGATTTTCGGGAACTTCGATAACAGACATTGTTGTTGTGTCGCTTGCCTGTGTTTCTTCCATTCCTGTTTCCGTTTCCTCGGTATCTCCCATAAAATCATTCAGATTCAAATAGGAAGAGTTGAGCGAAAGGCTTCCTTTTAAAGTCTCGTTCTTTAAGAAATAGGGTAGATAATTAGATAAAGAACCTTTTGCCTGCAAATCGTTTTTCCCGATATTTACATTCATCTCGTTTAGCGACATGGCCTTAGGGCTGATTGTTGCAGAGGCTTTCTTTAGCATTATGGCGGGAATTCCCGGAGAGGTAAAATTCATATCGGTTATAGCGATATTTCCTTCACCTTGTATATTCTGGTATTGCTCTTTCTCAATATCCGACATTTTCCCGGCAAAGTTGAGGTCGGTTGTCAATATTCCGCTTAATTTTACCGAGTCTCCCAAGGGATATACATCTTTGACCATATTCAGATTCAACGTACCGTTTGCTGTTGCCTTGAAATTCAAGTCAGATAGGGGTGTCGATGCACTCAAAGTCAGGCGGAACGGATTCCCGGCCATGTTGAAACTGAAGTTTTCAACATGGAGAGTCGTAAGATCGGCGTTCCCTCCCGGATTCTGTGCGGAAATGTTAATGTTGATATTCTCAATAGCTTTCGGCATTCCGGCATAGTTGATCATTCCGTCTTTGATATTCAGTAAAAATAAGAACTGTGGTAATAAGGCATCGACCATTTTCCCTTTGGCAGCAGCTTCAAAATTCAACGAACCTTTGGCTGTCAGCGATTCGAAATTGTTTTGGTAAATACCCGGAATCAAAGAAAGTATATCTTTAAATTCGATTTTCGGACTGTTTAAGCGGATATCCATATCCATGCCGTTATCCAGAAGAGCCATCCAACCGTCGAGATTCAATTCTATTGCATTGAGGCGCAGTCGATTTTCGTCAAAAGTAAATTTGTTATTTACCAAATCGGCCAGGACTTTCATGTCCATTTCGAATTCTGCATTTTTAAGATAGGGAACAGCTCCCGAAATGAAATCGATATTTTGTGTTGTCATGTGGCAGTCGATCGAGGTCGATTCGGCACTCATATCTCCCGACAATTTTAAATTCAGGTTCTGGGTATAGAATTCCAATTTAGACGAATCATCTATATACGCAAGGCGACCTTCGTCGATCGTAAATTTCTTTAATTTGAGGGCAAACGACGATGTTGACGATGTCGTATCGGTCTCGGCAACTGTCGTTGTGTCGGTTTTCATGATATCCCAGTTTACATTTCCGTTGTCCAGTTTTACCGCTCTTACTTGAGGTTTTTTCAAGATAATATGATTTATTTCGATTCCGTTATCACCGAACAAGCTCATTATGTTTACGGCAATATCGATTTCTTCAGCAGCAACAAGAGTATCTTTTTCAAAATCACCGATACCCGTGAGAGATAATTGCTCTAATTCGATAGAGGCTTTCGGGAAATGAGAAAAGAAACTGAGGTTCAGATCGGCAAACTCGAGTTTTGCATTCAGCATATTGTTTGCCTCTTTTTTCACGATCTCCAATATTTTGCCTTTGAAAGCAAATGGGAGAATGAGCATGATAATCAGGATGACACCAATGACTATCCCTGTAATTTTTAAACCTTTTTTTACTTTTGCATTCATATCCAAATAATTTATTTGTTATGTTTTTTTTCACGTATCTCCTCTGCCATGTTCCAGAAACGACTGGCGGTTTCTATCTCACCGAGTTTTGAGAATGTGTCTCCGAGGCGGTCATGTAAAGTCGCATTTTGCGGCTTTAGTTTTACGGCTTTTAAGAAGTCGCTCGATGCCCCTTCGTAATCTTCGAGACGGTATCGTAATTTGCCTCGGTTATACAACGCTTTAAAGAATAACGGACTCAAACGTATCGCTTCGTTGAAACATTGTGCTGCCCCCGATAAATCGTCGATATCCATCAGTGTGACCCCTTTGCGTACCCAAGCGTCGAGAAACGACGGGTCGAGTGTCAATGCTTTGTCGAAATTGGCCAGGGCAGCTCTTGTGTCATGGGCTTTTGTAATGCATTCATTGCCGAGCAAATAGTATTCGTAGGCATATTTTTTTAGAGATTCTTTGCGTTCATGATCTCGTTGTTCGAGGATTTTGATACGGTTCTTTAATGCCGTAATGATACTTAATTTCTTCCGGATCAGCCTCTTTACTTCGGGCTTCTCAAGATCATATCTTAGGTGTATGGCTTCGAACAATGCCGTAAGACTGCTGTCGAAATCACCTTTATCGAATTGTTGGATTGCCGTGAGATAAAGCGTGTCGGCCTGAGCTTGTTTCATCGATTGTTCGATAAGGCGGGGATTGTTGAAGTTAAGGCTGAAGTTGACAACTTCGGGCCTTATGAAAATATCGCTTCTCGATATGTGTCTTTTTAAAATGATACCCTCAAGAGAGGTACAACGGCTCAGTGCCACATAAGTTTGGCCTCCGGCAAAGGCGCCTCCGCCGAAATCGATGATTACACGATTGAATGTCAACCCTTGACTTTTGTGTACGGTAATGGCCCAAGCCAGACGTATAGGGTATTGGATGAAAGATCCCAGCTCTTCCTCTTCTATTTTTTTCTTTTTCTCATTGTACGTATAACGAATGTTGCGCCACGACTCTTGGGCGACTTCATGCTCTTCTCCGTTTTCGAGCAGTACATATATTTTCCCGTCTTCGCTGATCGAGGAAATAATGCCGATACTTCCGTTTACCCAACGGTGTTCATAATCATTTTTGATAAAAATGATTTGTGCGCCTTCTTTCAGCACCAACTCTTTCAGTGTGGGAAGGCTCGATTCGGGGAAGTCGCCTTTAATCTCTCCCTTGAATGTAAATTCTTCTCCATCAAGGTCGGCAAGATGCTTGTCGTTGATGTAATCGACATTGTCCCTCCGAGTTGCCAAAGTAATCGAAAAATCTTCTTGTCGGGGAATAAAATCCCGATCATATCGGCTGTTCAGTATTTTCAAATCATTCTCGTTTGCCGTATTGGTACGAATTCGGTCAAGGAGGTTCACAAATGCGATATCGGTTTGTCGATATACTTTTTTCAACTCGATTGGGACGAGACTGATTTCCTTGAATACCCGGGCCGAGAAAAAATAGGAGTTGGGATAAAACCGGTTCAGTATTTCCCGCATATCTTGGGTTACTACCGGTTCGAGTTGATAAATGTCACCTACGAACAGAAGCTGCTTCCCGCCGAAGGGCAGACGCATATTTCCGGAAAACACCCGAAGTACCCGGTCGATGAAGTCGATCATGTCGGCACGTACCATAGATATCTCGTCTATGATGATAAGTTCGACCTCCTTGATCAGTTTGCGATGCGACTTTTTATATTTTAGAAAATCGAAGATACGGCCGCCCGTCAAGCTCAAATCCGGATCATCCGGTAACATGGGGCGAAACGGCATTTTGAAAAAAGAGTGTATCGTACTGCCTCCGGCATTGATGGCTGCAATACCGGTCGGAGCCAGAACAATATGTTTCTTGCGGGTATTTTCGCAGATATAACGCAAAAAAGTAGATTTTCCCGTACCGGCTTTCCCTGTCAGGAATACCGATTGCGAGGTATGTTGAATCAAACTTATTGCATTTTGGAATTCTTTATTGTCTGTATCTATCTGCCGCGTATCCACCCTGTCATCATTTATTAATCCAAAGATAAGAATATTTCTTGATTTTGGATTAAAACGGTCGTGCAGATTACGGAAGTTTTAAAAATAGACCGATTTATGTCGGCGTATATTCAAAAACTTTTCAGCAATAGGTTATTGGGCTGATTGATAAATGACACTGTTTTTCTTTTGTATTTTTTTGATGTGTATCCATATTGCGATTACAGCCATTACAAATGCAATAAAATCGGCAACAGGAATACTTGCCCATACCCCGTTTGTCCCAAAATGTGTTGGTAAAATCAGTAAACAAGGGATGAGAAATAATAATTGTCGGGAAAGAGAAAGCAGAATCGAAATTTGCGATTTCCCTATGGACTGGAAGAAATTCGTAATTACGATCTGGCAACCTACGACAGGAAACATGATTGTACATATTCTTAATCCGATAGTAGCAATATCGGTAAGTTCGTCATTTGTAGTAAACATGGCAACAATTGCATGCGGGAAAATTTCGTCCAAAATAAATCCGAAAGTCGTGATGCATACTCCGGCAATGATTCCATAGCGTAGAGTCTGTTTTACCCGGTCATGTTGTCCGGCTCCGTAATTGTATCCGATTATCGGTTGCATACCTTGGGTCAATCCCATAACGATCATTACAAAAAACGTAAGCATTCGGTTTACTATTCCGTAAGCTCCGATGGCAAGATCTCCTCCGTAATTTAGCAGGCTGTTGTTTATGATAATGACTACACCGCTGGCGCATATATTCATTAAGAATGGTGACAATCCGATGGATAAGATACTTATGATGATCCGTTTTTTTAAGACATAAGCTCCTTTTTGGAAATGAATAAAGCTGTTTTTATCCAGAAAATGGTGCAATACCCAAATCATACCGCAAGCTTGCGACATGATTGTTGCAAGAGCAGCCCCTTTGATTCCCCATTGTAAGACAAAGATCAGTATCGGTGCTATGATGATGTTGGCGCCGACCGTAAACAGAGCCGAGATCATTGCCTTTTTAGGATATCCGGTAGCTCTCATGATGTTGTTAAGACCGATGAATACATAAGAGATCGGAGTCCCGATAAGGAGTACTTTCATAAAATCCCGGGCATAAGGGAGTGTCTCGGAACTTGCTCCGAAAAACAGCAGGATAGGATCAAGGAAGCAGAGTGTGATAGCTCCGAACATGATACCGTTGAATATTAACATCAACAATACGTTATGAAGAACGTAGGTAGCCCGTTGCGTATCTTTTTGTCCCATATAGATAGAACTGATCGTTGCGCCGCCTACACCAACCAGCACACAAAACGCAACAATGAGGTTCATCAAGGGGAATGTTATCGCCAATCCTGCAATACCTAAAGCCCCAACGCCGTGGCCGATAAAAATACTGTCTATTATGTTATAAAGGGAGGTTACAGTCATTCCTATAATTGCCGGAATAGAATATTGTAACAAAAGTTTTCCGACAGACTGAGTCCCTAAAATATGAGGAGAATTTGAATTTGCCATATAATTTCACAATTATTCTTCGGCAAAGGTAGTGATTATTTGTGTAGTCGCCACGCTTTTATTTATTTTGCAGCGTTAAACAATATAAAAGTTAAAATAAAAATGAGTTGTACGATAGCTGTATTGTTCGATTTAGATGGAGTAATTGTAGATACAGAATCTCAGTACAGTATATATTGGGATAGTATAGGAGCGAAGTATTTGTCTGATTTTGACCATTTTGGCGACAAGCTAAAGGGGAATACCTTGCAGCAGATATTTGAAAATTATTTTTCGGGACAACCCGAGACGCAACAAGAAATTATTAAAAGTCTTGGTGATTGGGAGTATAACATGGCCTACGATTATATTCCGGGCATTATCGATTTTTTGAATAATTTGCGTAAAAACAGAGTAAAAACAGCTATCGTTACCAGCTCGAACGATGTGAAAATGGAAAATCTTTATCGGGCACATCCCGAAATAAAATCATATTTCGATACCGTTGTGACGGCAGACCGGATTACACGTTCTAAACCCGATCCCGAATGTTATTTATTGGCTGCAAAATTGTTGGATGTCGATCCTCGACATTGTTATGTCTTTGAAGATTCTTTAGCCGGATTGGCTGCCGGAAGGGCTGCCGGTATGACAGTTGTCGGGCTCTCTACAACATTGCCCTCTTCGCGTATAGAAGACAAGGCTGATATTGTAATTCCCGATTTCAAAGAATTTGATTTTGATAAAATGATTTCCGTAAAGCGTCATTAATTGTTATATCTGCGTAAATAAACGGCAGAGAGAAAAAGAAATAGCAGACATATCAAAAGCACATACATTCCGGCCGATGCTCCGGTCAAGTCATTCACAATTCCGATAAGCAAGGGGATGATCGCTCCACCCGATACCGCCATTATCATTAATCCCGATATTTCGTTGGCTTTATCGGGACGGTATTGCAGGGCGAGAGAAAGCAATATCGAAAATACATTTGCACATATCAGTCCGATAAAAAAGATTGCTGTCAGGGCAATATATAATTGGGGAAATAGCATCATTATCGCAAAGATGATGACACCGGCAGCCATTGTATAAAGATAGATTGATTTAGAACAATAGCGCAACAATAGGGCAGCTCCGATAAGCGATCCGATAATTCGAGCGGTAAAATAGAGACTCGATCCCAATCCCGCCTTTTGTAGCGGAAGTCCGCAACGTGTCTGAAGAAATTCCGGAACATAGACATTCATCCCCACATCGATGCCTACAAATGCAAAAAGAGCCAAGAAAAGAATCAAAATATGCTTCTCCTTTAGCAATTGCAATATCGATAAATAGGAACTTTTTTCATGGTTGCCGACAACACGCTCTGTAACGGGCGCTTTATATAACCAAACAATTCCGATGATTGTAATAATGGCATAAATAGGAAATATGTCTTTCCAATTTCCGGTCAATAACATAATTGAAGTTACCAGAATCGGACCTATTGCAGAAGAAATAGATCGGAAAAACTGCCCCAATGTGAGACTGCTTGAGAGCCGACTTTCCGGAACAACATCTGCCAAAAGCGGATTGATCGAAGTCTGCATGACCGTATTTCCAATACCCACTAAAGCAAATGTCGTTAACATGGCCGGGAACGTATAGCTGCTCATCGGAATTAAAAGGGCGATAAACGTAATGATGAAACTTACCAGTACGCTGTTTTTCCTTCCTATTCGGTTCATAAGTAACCCTGAAGGGACAGCCAGAAATGCAAAACTTATAAATGCGATTAACGGTAAAAATGAAGATACAGAATCGCTTAACGAAAAATCGGCTTTTACATAATTTGCAGAGATCCCGACAACATCGACCAGTCCCATGATAAAATATCCGAAAAAGATTCCGGCCACCGCATACTTGTTTCTTATCTGCATTTCGCTGCTGTTATCAGTTTATTTATCGAATTTATTTATCGTTTCTCTGATTGCCGTTAATCTTTCCAATAAATCCTCCAATAAATCTAACCGGAGCATATTGGCACCGTCCGATTTGGCTTTTTCAGGTTCCGGATGAGTTTCCATAAACAAACCGTCTGCTCCGGTTACTACCCCGGCACGGGCGATTGTTTCGATGAGTTGTGGCATACCTCCTGTAACACCGGAAGTCTGGTTGGGTTGTTGAAGCGAATGTGTGACATCCAGAATAACCGGGTATCCGAAAGATTTCATCTCAGGTATTCCCCTGAAATCTACCAATAAATCCAGATATCCGAATGTTGTACCTCTTTCGGTAATCGCTACTTTATTGTTCCCTGCATCTACGACCTTTTGGGCGGCAAACTTCATTGCACCCGGAGATAAAAACTGCCCTTTTTTTATATTGACCACCCGGCCTGTTTGAGCAGCAGCGACTAAAAGATCGGTTTGTCGAGACAAAAAAGCAGGTATTTGCAGTATATCTGCATATTCCGCTGCCATTCGAGCCTCTTCTGCCGAATGTATATCGGTAACAACCGGAATATTGAAAGTTTCTCCCACTTTTCGGAGTATCTTCAATGCTTTTTCATCTCCGATACCTGTAAAAGAATCTATTCTCGAGCGGTTCGCTTTACGATATGACCCTTTAAAAACATAAGGTATATGCAGACGGTCTGTGATCTTTACGATTGTTTCAGCAATATTTAAAGCCATATTTTCGTCCTCGATAACGCAAGGTCCGGCTAAAAGAAAAAAAAGACCAGAGTCGGTATGTTTAAGTTTTTCAGTTTGCAGTAACATATCTGTTAAATTAATTGATGGTGCAAATATAGAGGAATAAATGTAAATTTTTTCTTTAAAGGAATAGAACTGCAAAAAAAATTGTTTATGTTTACGATAGATAATCAAATGTATTTAGATATGGATTTTTATGTAGATCAACAGACTCTTGATGATTTGAATATATTTGGAAAATATAAGGATGATGATTCTGTTTTTCATCTTTTTTCTAAAACTCGCTCTTATCTTGGAAAGAAAAAAATGGAACAATTATTTTTGCATCCTTTAATAAATTTGAATGAGATTAATGATAGATCTCGTTTTATTTATTGTTTGGGAAATATAGATGAGATTTCTTTAGAATATGAGGATCTCGATTTTATAGAATATTATTTATCGTTACAACCATTACCAACACGTATTTCTTATTATGATGCAATACGTCGTCATTTACGTAACTGTTTTTTTAATGATAATCCATATTATATTATTCGTAGAGGAATTGTTCTTTTGATAGAAAATTTATATAAATTGTCGAAATTTGTGGAACAATTGTCTCAACAAAAAGATAATCCGATCATTACAAAATACCAGCAAGAAATAGAAAATACATTTAAAAATGAATATTTACAGGGTGTTCTTGTATTCAAAAAAAGAAAAAAACTTTCTTTATTTGATTATACAAAGTTAGATTTTGTATTTCGTTACATAGCTCGTGATAAAGTACGACGACTTATGGATATTATTTATGAGTTGGATGCTTTTACTACAGCAGCCATGGTTGCGAAAAAAAAATGTTGGGTATATGCGACTGCTATATCTGAACCCTGCGAAATAAAAATTGATGGATTATATCATCCATTGCTTATGTCTCCGGTATCTAACGATATAGAGATAGAGGCTAATAAAAATATTGTATTTATAACAGGTGCGAATATGGCGGGAAAGTCCACTTTTATGAAAGCTTTTGGAATTGCTGTGTATTTGGCGCATATGGGATTTCCTGTTCCAGCTTCTTTCATGAAATTTGTTCCGCAACAAGGTATTGTTTCGACTATTAATATATCAGATAACCTAAGATTGGGATATAGCCATTTTTATTCGGAAGTAAAGCGCATAAAGCAGGTTGTTTTGCAATTAAATATACGTCCTAACTTGATGATGTTGTTTGATGAGTTATTCAGAGGAACAAATGTTAAAGATGCGTATGACGCGACGGTTTCTGTATTGGGCGCTTTGGCTCGTTCAAGAAAATGTTTCGTTATAGTTTCTACTCATATCATAGAGGCAGCACAGGAGATAGAAAAAATTTGTAATAATGTGCAATTCTTGTGTTTTCATACTCAACTGAATGGTGATGAAATGTCTTATTCTTATAGACTAAATCGAGGAATAAGTAATGATCGTTTGGGTATGGTTGTGATTCGTAGAGAACAGATTCTTGAAATTATTGAAAATAAAATTTGATTATTGATTGATAACATGTATTGTATGACAGGCGACAATTCCGGCTGTTTCAGTGCGTAAACGGCTGTTCCCCAGTGATATGGGTAAAAATCCGTTTTCGA
>CASFRL010000117.1 GCA_949297285.1 uncultured Bacteroidales bacterium | reverse complement strand
GTTATTTAATATTCTGAAAAACAGTTTGCAAAAATAGCCTAAAATATTATTTTTGTGGCTATTGTTGCGCAAAAAAATTACTAAGGGCAGAAATAATTTTTCCGTTTGAAGATTTTTTTGAAAGAGGAGTAGCGGTGAAATCATATTGCATTGAAAAGATATTCGGACAGGCATTTTTGAGAAATAGTGCTGATACTCACGAACTGCGACGAACCGAATGCTATGGAAGGGTTGTCTTATGAGGAAAAAAATTTTTTATGTATATAATCCCAATACGTTGAGCTATGAACGGGTATATCCTTCGTTCAGGAAACGGATGATTGTGGTCTTCCGCCATTTGTTGAGCGGGATTATATTGGGGGGGATTTTATTTTCCGGATTGATCTATTTTGTGGATTCCCCGCGCGAAAAAATGTTGAAACGTGAAAACGAACAGATAAGGTCTCAGTATAAATTGCTTTCTCATCGTTTGGATGAGGCTTTGGAAGTGATGGCCGATGTCAGGGAGCGGGATGCGAATCTCTATCGGGTTATTTTGCAGGCCGATCCGATCAGTCCGGCTGTCTGGAATGCCGGAACGGATAATATGTCGCGGTATCAGGATTTGATGAACCTTTCGGATGCCGATTTGGTTATCGCTACCACACAGAAGGTCGAACAGTTGAACCGTCAATTGTATGTGCAGACAAACTCGATCAATGAACTGGTGAAATTGGGGCAGCAGAATGAAGATCGTATCAAGTGCCTCCCGGCTATACAACCGGTATCGAATAAAGATTTGAAACGTACGGCTTCGGGATATGGGTTACGCATCGACCCGATCTATAAAACCCGTAAATTTCATGAAGGTATGGATTTTGCCGCGGATATAGGAACTCCGGTTTATGTTACCGGAAACGGAACGGTTGTGGAAACCGGCTGGAAACAGGGGTACGGAAATACGATTGTCGTCAATCACGGATATGGGTACAAAACCCGTTATGCCCATTTAAGCCGTATTCTCGTGCGTTCGGGGCAGAAGGTCGTGCGTGGAGAAGAGATCGGCTTGGTCGGGAATACGGGAAAATCGACCGGTCCGCATCTTCATTATGAGGTAATTTATAGGGGAAAGCATGATAACCCGATCAATTACTATTTCTTCGATTTGAGCCCTGCCGATTATGACCGAATGATACAACTTGCCGAAAATCAGGGACGTGTAATGGATTGATTTTGCGAGAAATGGATAAGGAAGAAAAACAGAACCGCATGTATTATACGATCGGAGATGTCGCTGAATATTTCGGCGTAAACGAGTCTACTCTCCGGTATTGGGAAGATGAGTTCGATATTATCACTCCCCGACGCTCTTCGAGAGGGGTGCGGTTTTATAATCGGGAAGATATCGATAATGTCCGGTTGGTACATTATTTGTTGAAAGAGAAAGGGTTGACGATTGCCGGCGCAAAAAAGCAGTTGAAGGAAAACCGGCCCGGAGTTGTACGGACCAGTGAAATCATTTCGCGATTGAAGAATGTGCGTGAAGAACTGTCCGGAATACGTAATGAATTGGCAAAGATCGATATTCCTTCTGCTCCGGCCGATGCCGCCGATTTGTAATTGAAAAATAAAATATTGGAAATAACAGACGACCGGCGGGATTTTTACCAAAAGATTCCCGCCGGTCGTCTGTTATTATTTGAAACACGGTTATTACATTCCCGTATAGGTGTGTGGCGTGATGGTTTTCAGTTCGGCCTTGATTTTGTCCGATACATTCAAGGTGTCGATGAAAGCATGTATCGCCTCCTCGTTTATGATGCCGTTGGTACGGGTCAATGCCTTCAATGCCTCATAAGGTTTGGGGTATCCTTCGCGGCGGAGCACTGTTTGAATGCCTTCGGCCACTACGCTCCACATATTGTCCAGATCTTTATAAATAGCCTTCTCGTTGAGCAGCAATTTACCGAGCCCTTTCATTGTGCTTTGCAGTGCAATGAGCATATGGGCAAGAGGCACACCGATATTCCGGAGCACCGTAGAGTCGGTCAAGTCTCTTTGTAGCCGTGAAATCGGCAATTTCGAAGCAAGATGTTCGAGTATGGCATTGGCGATACCGAGATTCCCTTCCGAGTTTTCAAAGTCGATCGGGTTTACTTTGTGAGGCATTGCCGACGAGCCGACCTCTCCTTCTTTGATTTTTTGCTTGAAATATTCCATCGATATGTATTGCCAGAAGTCCCGGTCAAGATCGATCAATATTGTGTTTATACGGCGCATACCGTCAAATAGAGCCGCTAAATTGTCGTAATTGGATATTTGGGTCGTCCAGGCTTCGCGTTCGATTCCCAATCTCTCTTTGAGAAAACGATTCCCGAAAGATTTCCAGTCATATTCCGGATATGCCAAATGATGTGCATTGAAATTTCCTGTGGCGCCTCCGAATTTCCCGCTGATAGGAATTTGTTTCAAGACCGTTAGCTGTTGCTCGAGACGGTAAACAAAAACCATCATCTCTTTTCCCAAACGGGTGGGCGATGCGGGTTGACCGTGGGTTTTTGCCAACATGGGGATATCTTTCCACGCTTCGGCATACCCTTTTGCCATGTCGATCAGCTGTTCGATCATCGGATAATAGACCTGTTCCAAAGCTTCTTTTATAGACAAGGGGACAGAGGTGTTGTTTATGTCTTGAGACGTTAGCCCGAAATGAATAAATTCCTTGTAGGCTTCAAGACCTCCCAATAAGTCGAATTTCTCTTTGATAAAATATTCGACAGCTTTTACATCGTGGTTGGTAACCGACTCGATTGCCTTGATGCGTTCGGCATCAGCCGGTGTGAAATCGTTGTATATCGTTCTTAGTTTCGGAAAAATATCGCTATTTATATCACTTAGTTGCGGAAGAGGAAGTTCGCATAAAGCGATAAAATATTCGATTTCTACACGCACCCGGTAACGGATAAGGGCAAATTCTGAGAAGTATTCCGAAAGTGGGGCCGTTTTACCCCGATAACGCCCGTCGACAGGCGAAATTGCAGTAAGAGTTGTCAGTTCCATAGGATGGTTTTTCGTTTTCTTTTACAAAAGTAACGTATCTGTCCGATTTCCCCAAAAAAAAACGTTTTTTTGCAGAAAAAGGAAGATTTTGTTTTGAGGTTAAAAAAAATATCTTACCTTTGCCTCGCTTTTGGTAAGCAATAATTCCGGGCGTTTAGCTCAGCTGGTTCAGAGCATCTGCCTTACAAGCAGAGGGTCGGCGGTTCGAATCCGTCAACGCCCACCGGACAAGCCTTCGTAAAACGGGGATGCCGAAAATCGAGAGCGATTTTTTTATTTGGAAAGGGGCGTTTAGCTCAGCTGGTTCAGAGCATCTGCCTTACAAGCAGAGGGTCGGCGGTTCGAATCCGTCAACGCCCACTCTTTCATAAAATCAATAAACATCCTTTTGGGAAAATTTTTTTAAGGGCGTTTAGCTCAGCTGGTTCAGAGCATCTGCCTTACAAGCAGAGGGTCGGCGGTTCGAATCCGTCAACGCCCACTTTCTAAGCGGCAAAAGCATACTGTTTTAGTATGCTTTTGCTGTTTTTATTTGGGTGGTTCAACGGGGGAAGTAGAATAGTTGTATTTGGGAGATGCAAGAGAGAGAATGTCTTGTAAACGGTCGAGTTTCTTCGTAGGAATTTATGACAGGGACGAGAATTTTCTTGAAAAAGTTGATTTTCTTTGGTTTTGTCATTATATTGTAATATCTATTTTGTCCCTTTGTACCATTTTAATACAGGAATACTATACGAATTTAAAGGACTGAAGACATGAGATACATAGAAAAAGAACTGGAAAATCTGAAAGATGAGGTCCTCGAAATGTGGACTTTGGTTTATTCTCAATTGAATCGGGCGGGAGAGGCTCTGTTGTCGTTGGATAAAGATCTTGCCCGGGAAGTAATTTATCGGGAAAAACGGGTCAATGCTTTTGAACTGAAAATCGATAGCGATTGTGAGGATATTATCGGATTATACACTCCGGTTGCCGTAGATCTGCGATTTGTGTTGGCGATGCTTAAGATCAATACCAATTTGGAGCGTATTGCCGACTTTTGCGAAGGGATGTCGCGCTTTGTTATCGATTGTCCGCAGATTAGCGTCGATGCCGAGTTGTTGGATAAAACCAATATACGTGAGATGTTGGACACAATAAAGAAGATGATGGAGAAGGGAAAAGAGGCGCTTACCGAAGAGTCTTCGTCGATTGCCGTAACAATTTTTGATATGGACAATCGGGTCGATGAGATCAACCGGCAGGCGGCACATATCGTAGCTCGTTATATTCAAGAGCGTCCCGACCGTGCAGATGAATGCTTGTATTTGATTGGCATCATTCGAAAAATGGAGCGTATTGGTGATCATTGTAATAATATGGCTGAAGAGATAATCTTCTATCTGGACGCAAAGGTACTGAAGCATTCGACTAAAAAATAATATATAAGGTTTTGATTATAATGCGAGTGACTATAAGAAAATAGTCACTCGCATTTTTTTATTTAGGAACATTCCAGTTAATCTTCAGAGAATAGTACATAATGATTGCCAGTATGATAAACAATCCTATACTTCCTACTAACAGCGCATAAATTTCCATTTGGATGAGAATGAATATGTAGATATATAGCAACAATAACATTCCGCCGATTGTCAGGGCTGTTTTTTTTATTTTTAATATCCCGCTTAAGTAGAAGACGAGTAGTCCGATTGTCATTATTGAGGCTATTGCATAGGACAGGGAAAAGCTAAGGTGTTCTGAAATAGATACCAAGAGTGTGTAGAATAGACATAATGCCAGTCCGATGAGCAGGTATTGAAACGGATGTATATTTTTCTTTTGCAAGACTTCGACAAAAAAGCATACTACAAAAGTGAGTATGATGATTAAAAAAGCATATTTTATGGAACGTATCGATTTTTGATATTGATCGACCGGGAGAAGTAAATTTACGCCGAAATTTGATTCTTCTAAATTGATATCCAAATTCTTGTCGGTGAAAACCTGTGGGTAATTGCGGTTTAAGTTCAGGATTTTCCAACTTGCCGAAAAGCCATCTTCTGAGATATTTCGGTCCTCGGGTAGGAATGCTCCGGTAAAACTGGGTGTCACGCAATTTGATTTCAAAGAGACGTGTGTCGTTTTTCCCAATGGCGTGAACATGACCGATTCGGACCCTTTCAGTTTGAGTTCGATTGTGAAGGGTATTTCTTCCTGCATATGGGTTAATGATACAAAACATGACAGAGCGGGAGAGAGGAGCGGGGTGTCGATGTCTGAATTGAAGATCAGTTTGTCATTTCCCCATTTCCCTTTTACCTGTTCCGTAATGCCGTGTAAATCTGCGATTCTCACTATCAGTTTGGCTTTATCTAAGAGGAGCGATTGTTCCGGGATGTTTTTTTGCTGTAAATCGGCCATACTGAATGAGCCTGAAAGATTGAACGATGAACGGTAAACGACAATGTCGTATAATCCTCGTTTTAGATTTTCTGTTTCCAAATTTCCGGAGGTTTGCAAGATATCCGGAAGGATAAACAGATATCGTATGGCGATTTGTTGCGCTTTATTTTCTCCCTCGATATATTCTTTGTAGGGGATTACCAATATCGGACCTGTGATACCTTGGGGTTTGCTCCATTTTTGTTCGACCTCTGCCGCTGCTTCATCGGCTGTCTTATTTCGTTCCATGATCATGTTTTGCACCATTGTAATGGGTATGATCAGGGCAATAATTAATAGCGCAATCAGGATGATCTTAACTGTTAGCGTATTGTTTCTGCCGTTTTTTCTGGGAGAAACTTCCTGAATCGGATTTAATTCTGTCTGTTCCATAATGAGATATGTTTTATTAATAATAAAAAAGTACTTTGCGATACAAAGTATATGGGTAAAAAAATTATAGTTTCTGTTCCTTTAAAAAATCTTCTAAAGCTCGGATGTGAGAAATAAATGCTTCTCGTCCCTCTGGAGTAATCGAAAATTGGGTATTGGGTTTGCGTCCTATAAATTGCTTGTAGCTTTTGATATATCCCAGTTCTTCCAAATTTCGGGTATGGCTTGCCAGATTGCCATCGGTTAAATCGAGTAAATTCTTAAGGGTCGTAAAATCGACAGATTCGTTTACCATTAGAATCGACATAATCCCTAATCGGACTTTGCTCTCAAAAGCCTTATTGATATGTTCGAGATTAGGTTTCATGATTTTGACCGATCATATTTCAGATAAAAAAAGGTCCCGTAAATAATGTGGAATAATCCGAATCCGATAGTCCAGAAAAGCAGACCGTAACCGGGGATAAAGCTGTCGATCAATCCTAAAGTCAATTCGGCATATCCCAGATAACGGGTATTTGAGTAGGTGTATTTCGATCCGTTGATTAACGCCAGACCATAAAATATGAGCATGATCGAAGAGGTGAGGCCGTAATGTTGTTGCAACAATAAGGCGGTGCAAAGGATTCCGCCGGCCAATAAAGGGACAAAAAAGTTAATGAGCAACCGAATGGAAATTTGGTCGAGCCGTAATTGGTGCCCGCTCTTTTTCGCTTTTATCCAAGAAAGATAAAATGCCGTCGTTAGCGATATTGCCAAGAGTGCCAATGCCAGAATGACAATGACCTGTAACCGATATGGCGTGTTGATATTCAAGGTCATAAGCCCACTTACGGGTTCGAATATGCAATAGGCAATATAGGCTCCGACAAGGGCATATATCCCGACAAATATGGCAGAAGAGCCGCTTAATGAAAGAACCTTGGATGAATTTTTCATCAGTTCTTTTATTTCGCTCAGGGTGTTTATTATCTCTTTGTTTTCCATTCTTATCGCAATGAATGATAAAGTACTTTGTTTTGCAAAGTTTGATAAAAAAATCGGAAAAACAAATTTTTATAGAAAAAATTTTATTATGAAATAACCTTTGTTACGGCAGAAAGGCCTTCCGGGAATAAAGGAAGGCCTTTGCTTGTTGATAGGGAAAAGAGATAAAAATCAGTTTCGCAAATTTTTTTTAGTTCTTGAAATTTATATATCGGCTACAATGTTTTTGAAGCTGAAGTTTAGTAGCCCGCCTATGAAAATTTAATCACCAAGTTAAATTGAGAACCGATTAAGAGTCTCTTTTTTCTGTACATACTATTTGATATAACGACCGGCATCTGAAGATATGGGAAAAGAGTCGATAGAAATAACATCTTTTATAATCTCATACATTTCTCCTAACTTTTTGTAGGTATTTACAGTTTGTATCGGTACATCTGCGATAAGATTTTTTGATATTGGTTTTCTAATTGCAGATAATTTTGCATGCTTTCGTACACTTGATTGGCTTCAACGAAATATTCGATCATCGAAAGTTGGCCGTTTTCAAGAGCCTTGTTCAGTAGAGAAAGCGTTTTTTGAGATTGCAATAACCGGTTATACTCCTGCATCGAAGTTCTTAAATTATGGGCCTGATCGTAAAGTTGCTGTAATGTCGACAGGTTTTGTAACCGGGTATTTTCTATTTGGGTTTGCGTATATCCGGTCAAAGCCTTTGCCTGTTTTATTTTATTTCGGTTTTCAAACAATGGAATAGAGATGCCAAATGAAATGCCATTATATTTGTCAGCGGATTCTACCTCTCGGACATATCCGATTTCAAATTTGGGAAACCATAAGGATTTGTTTAAAGAAATATTCTTTCGGGCCACTTTCAGTTCGTTCTCGAGCGAACGCAGTTCTGGGTCTGCCGCAATCGCTTCTTGGCTGTAAATTTCAAAGTCTTCAGGAAATTCCACCGGTGGGTAGTCGTACAGATCTGCTTCGATCGGAATGTTTCCGTTCAGAGTTTGCAGTTCTTTCAGTTTATTGTTACGATCGGTCTCCACCAGTCGCATTTGAGTCCGTATGTTATAGAGTTCCAATTCGATTTTGTTGGTCTCGAGTATATTGGCGTCGCCACTCGACAACCGCTTTTGGTACAATGCCGACAATTTCTGTACGTTCTTAAGGCGAAGGTCCAGTAGCCGCTGTTGCTGGAATAGAGAAACCAGGTCGAGACACACATCCTTTGCATTGGAAAGAATTTGTTGCCTGATCGTCAATCGTTGTTGCTCATACAAATCAGATTTTAAGTCGTACAGTTGGTTTTTGTAAAAATATACCGACGGGAAATCGAAACTTTGTGTGACCGACAATTCTCCGGTTTTTCCGATCGATGCCGGTTTTCCCCATTTGCGCTCGTACGACACATTCGGGTCGGGCAATGTATTTCCGGTTGCAGCTTCCAGTTTTTTGGAGAGGGTCAGCTGTTCGCAGGCTTGTAATTCTTTATTGTTTTTTTCGATAGATCGAAGTATCGATTCGATGCTATTGTCTTGTGCCGTAACATTTACGGCACAAAATATGGTAAGAGCGATTATCTGGAGCTTCATAAGCCTTTTCTTTTGAGGTTCATAATCTGATAAACAATGGGGACGATGAATGCGTTCAATAACGTAGAACTTAACAATCCGCCTAAAATCACTTTCGCCATCGGACTTTGTATTTCGTTACCGGGCAAATCGCCCCCGATTGCCAGCGGTATGAGGGCAAGGGCCGAGGACAACGCTGTCATTAGGATCGGATTAAGGCGGTCTAACGACCCGTGAATAATCGTATCTTTCAGGTTGTATCCTTCTTGCTGGAGGTGGTTATAGTGCGATACCAGTAACATCCCGTTGCGGGTTGCGATTCCGAATAGAGAGATAAATCCGATAATTGCCGGAATACTAATTTCTCCCGAGGTGATTTTCAGTATGAAGACACCTCCGATAAGAGCCAACGGAAGATTCAGCAAGATGATTCCCGATTGTTTGGCATTTCTGAATTCGTGGTAAAGCAATAAGAATATTACCAAGATAGAGATTATCGAGGTTAATAATAATGTCCGGGATGCTGCTTGTTCGCTTTCAAATTGTCCTCCGTATTCGATGTGATAATCTTCGGGCAGTTGTATCGTCGCGTTTATTTTTTCTTGTATTTCGGTGACGGCTCCGTGTAAATCGCGACCGTCAACGTTGGCCGAAATTACGATTTTACGTTTTACGTTTTCCCGGTTGATGGTGTTCGGCCCCGAAGAAGACACGATTTCCGCTACATAAGATAGTGGAATTTTCGTTCCGTTGGCAGTATCGATCATGAGATCCGGGATTTTGTTTATTTTATCCCGTTCGCTGTCCTTTACCTTCACGGTGAGGTCAAATGTCCGGTCGTTTTCATATACTTGAGATACGACCTCTCCGGTCAATGCGACATCGATAAACTCGGTAAACTCAGGTAACGTGATGCCGTATTTGGCAAGCATATCGCGTTTGGGCTTGATTTTGAGTTGCGGGCGTTCGATTTGTTGTTCGACATTCAGGTCGACAATGCCATCGATATCTTTTATTTCCGATTTTATTTGATTTCCCAAAGAGAACATTTTGTTCAGATCGTCGCCGAACAGTTTGATCGCTATCTTGGCTTGAGTCCCGGACAACATGGCGTCGATCCGGTGCGAGATCGGTTGTCCGATTTCTATATTTACGCCGGACAAGGTCCCCAACTTTTCCCGAATATCGGCAACCATTTCTTGGTGAGACCGATCACCCCGTTCATAAGGTGCCTCTATCTCTGAAACGTTCACGCCCAAGGCATGTTCGTCCAATTCGGCACGGCCGGTTTTCCGGGCTACGGTTTTAATTTCGGGGACAGTGAGCAACAATTGTTCGGCCCTTTGTCCGATGCGGTCCGATTCTTCGAGTGAAATTCCGGGTAACGTACTGATATTTATGGTAAACGATCCTTCGTTGAAGGCGGGTAAGAAACTCCTACCCAAAGTGAAGAACAGAAATAATGCTATGACGAATAGTCCGGCTGTTGATCCCAAAACCGCTTTTTTGTGAGACAAAGACCAGGTTAAGGCCTGTTTGTATGCTTGTTTCAGATTTCGGGCAAGCCAAGGCTCTTGTGAAATTATTTTATCATTTTTCTTGTTCGTCAGTAGATAACTGCAAAGTACCGGTGTTAAGGTAAGGGCTACTATGGTCGAAGCAAACAGGGCTATGATGAATGAGATACCGAGGGGCATCAGCATACGGCCTTCCATTCCGCTTAAAAAGAATAACGGAATAAAGCTGACGATGATGATGAGTGTCGAATTGAGAATCGGCATTCTCACCTCTTTCGAAGCCTCGAAAATTACATCGATCGCCCGTTTTCGCTCGCTCTCGGGGCGTAGTCGGTTTTCTCGCAGGCGTTTATACACATTTTCTACATCGACGATTGCGTCGTCGACCAAAGACCCTATTGCGATTGCCATTCCACCCAAACTCATCGTGTTTATGGTAAGCCCCATGAAATGAAGCGTAAGTATCGATACCAATAAAGATAGCGGCAAAGCAACCAAAGAGATAACCGTGGTCCTTAAGTTCATCAAGAAAAAGAACAAGACGATTACAACGAAAAAAGACCCTTCGAAAAGTGATTTTTGAATGTTGTCTATCGAATTGTCGATAAAACGGGATTGCCGGAATATATCGGTAGAAATGTGGATGTTGGAAGGGAGATTCTTTTGTAATTCGGCCACCGATTGATCTAATTTTTTAGTCAATTCGAGCGTACTGGTATTGGGCTGTTTGGTGACCGTAACCAATACGGCGGGTTTCCCTTTCTCCGAAGCGGTTCCCAGTTTAGGGGTCTTGTCTCCGATGCGGATATCTGCAATGTCTTCAAGGAGAACGGGTACACCGTTTATGGTCTTTATTACGGCTTTCGACAACTCTTTTATGTGGTTTGTCGAAACGACACCTCTGACGATATATTCGTTGCCGAATTCATACAATATTCCCCCATTCGCATTCTGGTTCATGCCTCGGGTCGTGTTCATGACTTCATCCAATCCGATCCCGTAATGTTTCATACGGGCAGGATCGAGTAATATCTGGAACTCCTTTATTTCCCCGCCGATGACGGTGACCTGAGCAACACCTCCGGTAGAGAGCAGTCTCGGTCTGATGACCCAGTCGGCCAAAGTGCGGAGCTCTTGTAATGATGTAGAGTCGGATGTGATACCGAGAATCATGACCTCTCCCAATATGGAAGATTGCGGGCCGAGGGTAGGGGTTCCGACATTTTCCGGAAGGCTTTCGCTCATGACGGCCAATTTCTCCGATGTTATCTGTCGGGCCCGATAAATGTCTGTTCCCCAATTGAATTCTACCCATACGACCGAGAATCCGGTTGTGGAAGACGAGCGCACACGACGCACATCGGTGGCTCCGTTAATCGCGGTTTCGATAGGGAAAGTGACAAGTCGTTCTACCTCTTCGGGCGCCATTCCCGGAGCTTCGGTCATGATTACGACAGTCGGTGCATTTAAATCGGGGAATACATCCACTTCCATTTTTATGGCGGTATAGCTGCCGATAAAAAATAAGAGTATGGCTGCAAAAAGAATCAATAACCTGTTGTGCAGCGAATAACTGATGATTTTGTTTAGCATATTCTCTCCCTCCTGTTAATGGCTGTGTGAATGACCTTCGGGAATGATGTTGCTGCTTGCGGCCAACTTTATTTGATATGCCCCTTTAGTGACCACGCGGTCTCCGGGTTTTATTCCCGATATTATCTGTACCTCTTCTCCGTTATCGTCGCCGAGGGTGACTTCCTGTTTTTTGTAACTGTCTTTTTCGAGCTGGAGATAGACGAAATAAGCTCCTTGTTCTTCGGTAAGAGCTGTTTCCGGAATGGCGATTACGTTATCGGTATATTTTGATAAGAGAAAGACTTCAACGTATGAACCGGGTATGATATCGCCTTTGTTGTCAAATTCGAATATGACCGGGATATAGAACGATCCGTTGTCAGAAGAACGGCCGTATGATTTCAGTTTCCCATTGAGCTCTTCCAATTCATATACATTATTATTATATGGCGTTTTGAAGCGGGCCGAAATCAAAGTCGGAAGATTTTTATAGTATCGTTCCGAAACATCGGCTTTTAGCATTAAACGTTGGTTTTGCGAGATACTCAATAACGGTTGCCCTGTTTCGACATAATCACCATCCTTTACCAGCAGGTTTTTGATAAAGCCATTCATCGGCGATGTTATTGCGACACCGTCTTTCCTTTGGTTTTCGGCAAGAGCCTTCCACGCTATGCGAGCAGTCTCATAAGAACTCAGAGCTTGGTTGTATTCTTTTTCGGAGATGATTTTGTCGCGGTAAAGGATTGCCGCGCGTTCATATTCTTTTTGGGCGGTATGGTAAGTTATCTCGGCTTTGGCAACAGGGTCTCCGTCCTGGATCTTTTGTGCCGAGATAGAAAGTAGTGTCGACCCCTTTTTTACAGCACTTCCTTCGGTAAGAGAAGTTTGTCCGAAAGAGATGATTCCGGAGGAGATTGCGGCGACAGTCATGTCATCGCCTTGGGCAGCAAGAATTTGTCCGGATGTTTTAATGGCATTTCGGAAGGCTTTAGGCTCTATTTCCGTCGTTATTACCCCTGCGGCTTTGGCTTTCTCTTCCGTAAAGAATATTTCGCCCTCATGCTCTTCTGCCGTTGTTTCGGTTTGACCGTGGGCATGGTCCTCTTCTTTGTGTATATTGTTGTTGCATCCGGCAAAAAAATATGCCGAAATCACGATCGGTATTATTAGTCGTTTCATAGAATATTTGTTTGATCTGAATAAAGAACGGTCCGCCGCGAATTTGTTTTTTTCGTAGCGGAGGTATAATTATCTCGGGCAAAATTGGAATTTTGCCGTATGAATGTTATCAGACCCAACAGGGAGGAGCTCGTAATTCGGATGAAACTCCTTTAAAATCAGATATGTAGATGATATTCCGGAACGTTGAAGAAAAAATATGTCCGGAATCTTTTAGAGAAAAATCGAACGAAACATTTTTTGCCGGAAGAGCCGTGAAGAGGTTTAACTGCAAATCGGGGTTGCCGACCGATACCCGGTAAGCAATAAAACGCGTAAGGCAGTCGGTATTGCAATCGGTTTGATGGGTCGTATCACGGTCTTGTCCTGCTTGGAGAGGTGTGGGTAATTGTATGCAGATGCGACCGTCAAGATGGTGGTGATGGGGTATGATCGCAACAGACAGCATGCAGAATACTGCCATCCAAAGAAATGGTAAGAATACACTTTTTTTCATTTGGCTTATGCTAAAAATTACCCTTATTGCACAAAGTTAGTAACAAAAATTTAGATTAGGGGCAACGAAGATTGTAGTTTTTTTATTTTTAACAGGAGCGCCCGAGAAATTTGTCATTGTTCTATTTTGAAATGGCTCTTGTTCTCCCTTTTGCAGTCAATAGCTTTATAATTAAATATTTATTCTTGTCTGAAAAGCGATTGTCCGTTGTTTGAAGAAAATCTGTATTAAGAAAAATTTAAAATTGAAGTTTTTATTTGGGAATAAACACTTGTCTGTTATAGACAAAAAGAGTGCATAATTTTTTTCTTTGAAAATAATGTACTACATTTGACCCCAAAAAGTTGCTTTAATAGCGGTATTCTTTGGAATATATAGAAAAATGCCATGTAAGACAATATCCCACCTAAGGTTACGTTGTTTTATAAAACTGGTGTTGATCCGGTATAGCCGATGTTGTAGTTTCTATTTTAAAGGGCACCGACTCCCGAGAATAAGACTTTTAATATCGTTATTGGCGTTGAGGAATAATAATTAATGAAAAAAATAATTTCACGAACTAATTTAATTTAACAGTCAACCACTTAGAATTTTTTTATTATGGAAACTAAAAAAACTGAAACTAAAGCTAAAACTAAAAAGAAAACATTTCGTGGCATTGAGTCTGCATTTCTCGTAATTGTAGTGTGCTTCATTATCGCTTTGTGTATTTTCCATTTTATTTTGGGAAATCCTGCAAACTTTATGGATAACGATCCTACGGGACATCCGCTGCCCGGAAATATGTTGGGAACCATTTATAAAGGAGGGGTAATCGTTCCTGTACTTCAGACTTTATTGCTTACCGTATTGGTATTGAGTATCGAACGTGCATTTGCTCTTATGAAAGCAAAAGGTAAAGGTAGCACGACTAAATTCGTTGCAAGAATTAAAGCCGCTTTGGCAGATGGCGATATTCAAAAAGCTCAAGAAATTTGCGATAAACAACAAGGTTCTGTTGCAAGTGTTGTTACTTCTGTATTGAAAAAATATGCTGAAATGGAAGCTAATGATACTTTGACCAAAGAACAAAAACTTACTTACATCCAAAAAGAAGTTGAAGAAGCTACTGCTCTCGAATTGCCGACTTTGGAACAAAACCTTGCCGTTATAGCAACCATGACGACTTTGGGTACACTGACCGGACTTCTCGGAACTGTGTTGGGTATGATCAAGGCATTCGCCGCTTTGGCAAATGCGGGAGCTCCTGACTCAATCGCGCTGTCAACCGGTATTTCTGAAGCCCTTGTAAATACTGCTTTCGGTATCGGTACTGGTGCATTGGCCGTTATTTCATATAACTTCTTTACCAGCAAGATCGATAAAATTACTTACGCAATCGACGAAGTAGGTTTCTCTATCGTACAAACTTATGCTGCAACTCATAAATAATTAAAGACCATTTGAGATTATGCCAAAAATAAAAGTAAAAAGGAAAAGCACGTTCATCGACATGACGGCGATGAGTGACGTGACTGTACTTTTGCTTACATTTTTTATGTTGACTTCTACTTTCGTACAGAAAGAACCTGTACAGGTAGCGACTCCGGCATCTGTCTCGGAAATTAAAATTCCCGAAACGAATATATTGCAGATTCTGGTAGATTCGAATGGTAAAATCTTTATGAGTTTAGATAATCAGGAGAATAGAGTCGATGTATTACAGAATGTAGGCAGAGAATATGGTGTTGAGTTTACTTCTGAAGAAATCAATAAATTTAAACTTATGAACTCTTTCGGAGTTCCTATTGTCCAGATGAAGTCTTTCTTGGCGCTCCCGACGGACAAACAGGATATGGTTCTGAAAGACTATGGGATTCCTATCGATACGACGGCTAACCCATCCAATGAGTTTAAAGCGTGGATAAAGAACGCTCGGAATGTAAACGGAGATTTGAGAATAGCAATTAAGGCGGACAGAACGACTCCCTATTCAAAAATAAAAGAGATTATGACTTCTTTACAGGATATTCGGGAGAATCGTTACAATCTGATTACTACGCTTAAGAGTATTCCCGCAGATAATTAATAACAGTCATAAAAGGAAAATATTATGGCAGAAGTACAACAAAAAGATAATGGGGGAGGCAAAGGTAAGCAGAAGAAAATGACAATCCGCGTGGACTTCACTCCTATGGTGGATATGAACATGCTATTGATCACGTTCTTTATGCTCTGTACATCATTGAGCAAACCGCAGACGATGGAGATCAGTATGCCCTCCAATGATAAAACGATTACAGAAGAAGACCAAACGAAGGTTAAGGCATCTCGTGCCATTACGTTGATTTTGGGTGGAGATAACCGCGTGTTCTATTACACCGGTGAACCCAATTATGAGGATTATACCTCATTAAAAGAGACTACGTATGAAGCCGATGGCCTTAGAGCGATGTTGATGGGTCGTAACGCAGATATTGTTGCTCAGATCAAAGCTCTGAAAGCAGAGAAGTTGGAAAAGAAATTCTCCGATGAAGAGTATAATGAACGGGCAATAAAAATAAAAGATGTGAAAACGGCTCCTGTGGTAATGATAAAAGCTACGGATGATGCTACTTATGAAAATCTGGTCGACGCTCTTGATGAGATGCAGATTTGCAGTATCAGTAAGTATGCGATTGTAGATATTACCGATGGCGATAAATTCTTATTGGATAACCTTGAACAAAAAGGTAAACTGACAGAAAATATCGACCGGGAACAAATGAATAAAAACTAATAAGTACTCATTTAAATAAGAAGAAAAATGGCAAAAATAGATTTAACTTCGAAAGAATGGTGCGATTTGGTTTTTGAAGGACGTAATAAGAGCTATGGAGCATACGATTTGCGTATGTCTTCACCAAAACGGCATAATGTCGCAATGTTTATTGTTCTCATTGTAGCTGTTGTCGGTTTTTCACTCCCTTCATTGATTCGTATTATGACTCCTGAAAAGACAGAAGATTTTACGGTTACGGAAGTAACTCAATTGTCAGACCTGCCTAAAGCAGAAGTCAAGAAAAATGAAGAATTGAAACCGATGGCTCCGACTACACCTCCTCCTCCTTTGAAGAGCTCTATCAAATTTACGGCTCCGGTCATAAAGGATGATGATGAGGTCTCTGACGACGAAGATATCAAATCGCAGGATGAATTGGCTGCCAATAGCAAGATCGCCATTTCTATCGCCGATGTAAAAGGTAATGATGAAATAAACGGACAAGATATTGCCGATTTTAGAGAATTTGTTCAACCTGAAGCTCCGGTAGAAGAAGAAAAACCGTATCAAGCAGTAGAGCAGATGCCCCAATTCCCGGGAGGAGAAACAGCATTGTTGAAATTTATCAATGATAATATCCGATATCCTATTCCTGCACAGGAAGCAGGAATCCAAGGTCGTGTGGTAGTTCGTTTCGTCGTTTCCAAAACAGGAGAAATACGGGATGTAACTGTTTTGAGAAGTGTCGAGTCTTCTTTGGATAAAGAGGCTGTGCGAGTTATCAAAATGATGCCCAAATGGATTCCGGGAAAACAGAACGGTAATAGTGTTCCCGTTTATTTTACAGTTCCTGTTGTATTTAAACTTATGCAATAAGATTATTGTTATTCTATTAACAATATCCTTTAAAATACTCCGCACTTCTATGTCTTCGGATATAGGGATGCGGGTATTTTAGATTAAATACCTATCGTTATGGAAACAGAAAAAGACGCTCAAGGCCCGAAAAAAAACGGTGTAAAAATAACTCTGGGTTATATTTTTGGTATCTTTATGATACTGATTTACTTCGGAATGGCTTATCTTTTAATATTTACACCCCTCTTTGAAAACACTTTTTTAGAAATATTTCGGTATGGAATAGGGATTGTTTTCGCAATATATGGTATCTTTAGGGCCTATAGACAAATTAAAAATCAGCGGTACAGTTAAAGGTTTTTTGTATGATGGTAAAAAAGTCGTTCTGTTTTTCTGTTTGCTCGGCATTCTTGCTGATCGGAATTCTTTTTGCATGCAATACTCCTCAGAAAAAAGGAATTACCGAATCGCCCACCTCAGGGCTCATTAAGATAAGTGCCGATCAGACTTTCGAACCGATTATGGAGCAAGAGATAGAAGTTTTTGAAGGCTTGTATCCCAAAGCAAATATAATTCCGGTATATGCCGACGAAGTGGATGTCATCACCTCCTTGATACAAGACAGTGTCAGATTGGCGGTGACGACACGAAAACTTTCTCCCGAAGAGAGAGAGTCATTGAATGCGCGAAAACTTTTTCCGAAAGAGGTGAAAATCGCTACGGATGGGGTTGCGCTTATTGTAAACAAAGCGAATCCGGATACGTTGATCACAATGGATCAGATCCGAAAGATTCTTACAGGTGAAGTTACAGAGTGGAATCAGATTTATCCTCAATCGAAATTGGGGAAACTGCAATTGGTTTTTGATAATCCGAATTCGAGTACGGTACGTTTTGCGATAGACTCGATATGTGCAGGAAAACCGTTGTCAAAAAATCTGAATGCTCAAGAGAGCAACGAAAATGTGATCGATTATGTTGCTGAAGTGCCGAATGCAATCGGTGTGATCGGCGCCAGTTGGATAGGAAATAAAAATGATTCGACACGCCTTTCTTTTTCAGACAGGATTACGGTTATGGGGGTAAGCCGGGATGATATTGCTTTGTCCGCAAACAGTTACCAGCCTTATCAGGCTTATCTGGCGATGGGCTTATATCCATTGACCCGAGACGTTTATATAATAACTACCGATCCGAAAAGTGGTTTGCCAAGCGGTTTTACAACATTTGTCGGCTCGGATAAAGGCCAGCGGATTATCTTAAAAACCGGTATAGTACCGGCAACACAAGCAATCCGTATCGTGAATGTGAGAGAAAATTTGTAATAAATAATAATACACAGAAAACAATAGAAAATTATGCGAACTAAATTAATGTTATTTGCTTCTTTCCTTTTTGCTGGGGGGATGATGGGTTCTGCCTTTGCGGAATCTTACACAGATGGTATTGAGTATTTTAAATCGGGACAACCGGAACGGGCAAAGATAATTTTGGATCAAACGTTGAATGATCCATCTACCAAAAAGGCAGAAGCATATTTTTATCTGGGAGAAATTTATTCAGGAATGAACAAACTCGATTCTGCCAGTATGTATTATGAATTGGGCCTGCAAGCCGATCCTCTCTATCCATATAACTCGATAGGTAAAGGAAAATTGCTCTTGAAAAGTAATAAAAAAGAGGCTGAATCTCTTTTTAAAGCCGTAATTAAAACTGATAAAAAGAATCCGGAAATATATTTGGCAATATCAAAAGCATATTATGAAAATGCAATGCCCGAATACGAAAAGTATTTGGACCGTGCCCGCAGTGCAGACAAGGAATATGCTCCTATTTATGTATTTGAAGGAGATATCTTGGTAAAAGATCAAAAGTATGGAGAAGCTTGCGGATTTTATGAAATGGCACAAAATTTCGACATAAATTGTTTGGAAGCTTATGTAAAATATTCAAACATATATTTCCCGATCAATGCGTCTCTTGCCATTGCCAAGTTGGAAGATTTGCTGAAATTGAAACCCAATTCGGCAATTGCGCAACGTGAGTTGGCAGAGGCTTACTTTAAAGACAGCAAATATAACCAAGCTGTAGAAGCTTATGCTCGTTATATGGCTAATCCTAACCACTTTGAAAGTGATCAGTCTCGTTATGCAGCATTGTTGTTCTTCGATAAGAAATATCAGGAATCTTTGGACCTTGTCGATAAAATGATTGTAAAGAATCCGAACGACTTTATATTGAAACGTTTGGCCATGTATGACAATTATGAGTTGAAAAATTTTGACAAAGCTCTTACTGCGGCCGAAACATTTATGAATACTCCGGGAAATCCTCAATTCAATACACAAGACTATATTATTTATGCCAACATCTTGACTGAAAATAAATTGGCGGATAAAGCTGTACCTGTATTGGAGAAAGCAATTTCACTCGATCCCGAAAAAATCGATCTCTATAAAGAGTTGAGCGAAGCTTATCGTGCAGCCGGCGATATGTTGAAAAGTGCCGATGCATATAGTGAATATATGAAACGTAATGAGGATGTAAGCCTTACCGACTATTTCTTCTTAGGTACCATTTATTATCGTGCGGCTACTGCTGAAGCTCCGGCTGCAGATGCAACTCCGGAAGAAAAAGCAGCTAAAATGGCTATCCAAAAGCCTATCTATCAAAAAGCAGATAGTCTGTTCGCTATTGTGACAGAAAGAGCTCCGGAAGATTATCGCGGTCATTTGTGGAGAGCCCGTACAAACTCTGGTCTTGATCCTGAAACAACAGAAGGGTTGGCAAAACCTTATTATGAGGCTGTATTGAATGTCCTTGAAAAAGAAGAAAACCCGAATAAACCGGCTATCCTTGAAGCTTATAAATATATTGGTTTCTATAATTACCAGAAAGAGTATGCTGCAGGAAAGAATGTTTATCCTGAAACTCGTAAATGGTGGAGCAAAATGTTGACTATTGATCCGAATAACGAAATCAAGGCTTTATTGGATCAGCTGCCTGAATAATAAGGACTTGTTTCTTTCGATAAGATCGAATAAACATATAGAACCGCCCGACAACAGATTGCTGTCGGGCGGTTTTGTTATCGGGAGTATAGTGGCCGTTTTTGCCGTAGGTTGATTAATCCTCGTTTGAGGAATCGTAGCGGATAAGATATAAAAAAATGCCGGAGATGAAACAATGATCTCCGGCATTTTCTATTTATGATTTTTTTAATTAACAGCAGCAACCGCCTTTACCTGCACTACCCAAAACATTTTCGATTTTGTGTTTGTACAGTTTTTTCATATTGTCACGTGCCGGGCCCAGATATTTCCGTGGGTCAAATTCTGCCGGTTTGGTTGCAAATACTTCACGAATAGCAGCAGTCATGGCCAGACGGCTGTCTGAGTCGATATTGATTTTGCAAACAGCAGATTTTGCAGCTTTACGCAATTCTTCTTCAGGAATACCGATAGCATCTTTAAGAGCGCCGCCGTATTTGTTGATTGTGGCAACTTCTTCTTGAGGTACAGATGATGATCCGTGAAGAACGATGGGGAATCCCGGAAGTTCTTTTTCAACACCTTCCAATACATCGAAACGCAATGGAGGCGGAATAAGAATACCGTCAGCATTACGGGTGCATTGTTCGGGTTTGAATTTATTTGCACCGTGTGATGTTCCGATAGAGATTGCCAAACTGTCGCAACCCGTTTTAGTAACAAAGTCTACAACTTCTTCGGGTCTGGTATAAGTATGATGTTCTGCCGAAACCTCATCTTCTACACCTGCCAATACTCCAAGTTCGCCTTCAACGGTTACATCAAATTGATGAGCGTATTCTACAACTTTTTTGGTGAGGGCTACATTCTCTTCATAAGGAAGGTGTGATCCGTCGATCATAACAGAAGAGAATCCCATATCGATACATGATTTGCATAACTCAAAAGAGTCACCATGATCAAGATGAAGAACAATTTGGGGATTTTTGCAACCTAATTCTTTGGCATATTCGACTGCGCCTTCTGCCATATAACGGAGCAACGTTTGATTGGCATATTGACGTGCTCCTTTTGAAACTTGAAGAATAACCGGAGAGTTGGTTTCAACAGCAGCTTGGATAATAGCTTGCAACTGTTCCATGTTGTTGAAGTTGAAAGCCGGAATCGCATAGCCACCTTTAATAGCCTTAGCAAACATCTCTCTTGTGTTTACGAGGCCTAAATCTTTGTAACTAACCATTTTCTTATATATTTGCGTTAATAAATAAAAACTATGCAAAGGTACTAAATTTCTTGCAAACAGGAACGTCTGAAACTTAAAAAAATATATGAAGAAGTTACCTCTTGCAATGTAATGTAAAGGCTTTATAATTTTGTATTTCTTCTTTTCCCTTTCATTTTTTATAAGTATTTTTGCTCACTTAAATAAGAAAGAACCGTTTAGGACATCTGATGGTTTAAAATTTTGTATTATTTGTAAAACATTTCAGATTTAAAGAGAATGAGAAGATGGCGTATTGAAGATTCAGCCGAACTGTATAACATTAACGGTTGGGGGCTGAAATATTTTTCTATTAACGAAAAGGGTCATGTAGCTGTAACTCCTCGTGAGGGGGACGCTTCGGTCGATCTGAAAGAGTTGATGGATGAGTTGCAGGTAAGAGATGTTACATCGCCTGTTTTAGTACGTTTCCCGGATATTTTGGACAATAGAATCGAAAAAATCTCAAAATGTTTTGAACAAGCAGCCGAAGAATATGGCTATGAGGCGCAAAATTTTATTATTTACCCGATCAAGGTTAATCAGATGCGTCCGGTTGTAGAGGAGATCGTCAGCCATGGGAAGAAGTTCAATATCGGACTTGAGGCCGGATCTAAGCCCGAGCTACATGCTGTCTTGGCAATTAATATAGATGAGAATTCGCTGATTATCTGTAATGGATATAAAGACGAGAATTATATCGAATTGGCGTTGTTGGCGCAAAAGATGGGCCGTCGAATATTTCTGGTTGTCGAGAAGTTGAACGAATTAAAACTGATAGCTTCTATTTCTAAGCGGTTAAAAATACGTCCGAATATAGGTATCCGTATAAAACTGGCCAGCTCGGGAAGTGGAAAATGGGAAGAGTCTGGAGGCGATGTCAGTAAATTTGGCCTTAACTCCAGCGAATTGCTCGAAGCGTTGGATATTTTGGAAAAAAACAAGTTGCAAGATTGTCTGCACTTGATCCATTTCCATATAGGCAGTCAGGTCACAAAAATTCGGCGCATAAAGAATGCATTGCGTGAGGCATCTCAATTTTATGTGCAATTACATAATATGGGCTTCAAAATCGATTTTGTCGATATCGGTGGAGGCTTGGGCGTCGATTATGACGGCACTCGTTCTTCTTCGAGCGAGAGCAGTATGAATTACTCCATACAATAATTTGTAAACGACTCTATTTCGGCTTTGGTCGATGCTTGTGTCAAAAACAACATTCCCCAACCGAATATCATTACCGAGTCGGGCCGTTCGTTGACAGCACACCATTCGGTGTTGATTTTTGAGGTTCTTGAAACAACGACGTTGCCTTCGTGGGCCGAGGATGAGGTCGTTTCGGAAAAGGAGCATGAGTTGGTTCAAGAGTTGTATAAACTTTGGGATACAATGAATCAGCCGCGTCTTATCGAAACTTGGCACGATGCCTTGCAAATACGGGAGGAAGCGCTTGATTTGTTTGGGCTCGGAATGCTTGATTTGCGCACCCGTGCACAAGTAGAACGACTCTTTTGGTCCATAGCACGAGAAGTATATGAGATGGCCAATGAGATAAAACACTCGCCTGAAGAGTTGAAAAAAATAGCGAAAATGTTGCCGGATAAATATTTCTGTAATTTTTCGTTATTCCAATCTTTACCCGATTCTTGGGCAATAGATCAAATATTCCCGATAATGCCGATCAGCCGTTTGGATGAAAAACCGGAGCGTACGGCGACCATACAAGATATAACTTGTGACTCGGACGGAAAAATTGATAATTTTATTTCTACCCGTAATTTTAATTATCATCTTCCGGTACATAATCTTACCAAAGATCCTTATTATATAGGGGTGTTCCTCGTCGGAGCTTACCAGGAGATCTTAGGCGATTTACATAACCTGTTCGGCGATACGAATGCCGTGCATGTGAGTGTATATAAAGATCACTATGAAATAGATCAGGTAATCGATGGAGAAACCGTTGCAGAAGTGTTGGATTATGTCCAATTTAATCCGAAGAAAATGGTCCGGAGTGTAGAGACATGGGTGACCACTTCTATGAAGTCGGGTATTATAACCCCTGAAGAAGGACGCGAATTTTTGTCAAATTACCGATCGGGACTGTATGGATATACTTATCTTGAGAAAGATTGATGCAAAATAGAGGGGTTTATCGTGCAACGTTATTTTTTGTATTTGACTTATAACGGGACACCGTATCATGGTTGGCAGATACAGCCCAATGGCATAACGGTGCAGGAATGTGTCGAGAAAGCTTTGACTTTACTTCTAAGACGAGATACGCCGATCGTTGGGGCTGGGCGCACAGATACAGGTGTTCATGCCCGTCTGATGGTCGCTCATTTTGATACAGAAGAGGCGTTGCGTGATCCTCAAGGATTGGTAGAAAAAATGAACCGGGTTCTGCCGCGTGATATTGCTATTTATAAGATAGTCCCGGTACGGCCCGACGCACACAGCCGTTTTGATGCCCTTTCTCGTACTTACCGATATTATATGATCGATCATAAAGACCCGTTCTTGGGAACTTATGCCTGGCGTTATCACGGAAATCTCGATTTTGACAAAATGAATGAGGCGGCCTCTTGTCTGTTTCGCTATACCGATTTTACAAGCTTTAGTAAATTGCATACCGATGTAAAAACCAATAATTGCCTGATTATGAAAGCTGTGTGGGCTCGGGAGGGCGATTTGTGGGTGTTTGAGATCAAAGCAGATCGTTTTTTGCGAAACATGGTAAGGGCTATTGTTGGCACACTTTATGAAGTAGGCCGGGGAAAACTCTCGGTAGAAGATTTTTGTCAGGTTATAGAGGATAAAGATCGGGGTAGGGCTGGAGCCTCAGTCCCCGGGAATGCTTTATTTTTAGTAGATATAGAATACCCGAAAGAGATATTTGAAGAAAGTTAGATGCTTTTTTCATGAGTTTGCTATGCTAAAAAGGTATGGCGTGTTTGAAAGATTGATTTTGATATGTGGTTGACATTTGCTTTTATTTCGGCAATCCTGCTGGGAATGTATGAAGTCTTTAAGAAGATGGCATTGGATGGAAATGCCGTAATTCCTGTCTTATTTTTGAACACCGTCTTTTGCAGTTTATTGTTTCTCCCGGTTATCCTGCTATCAAGGTTTTGTCCGGATATGATGTGTGATACAATGGTATATGTTCCCAAAGTTTCTTTTGAAACACATCTTTTTATCATGTTAAAAGCGGTGATTGTATTGGCGTCATGGATATTTGCCTATTATGCCATGAAACATTTGCCTATAACGATTGCCGCAACAATTAAAGCATCTCAGCCGGTACTTACATTATTGGGGGCTTTGTTGGTTTTTGGGGAACGCCTGAACATGTATCAGTGGATAGGTGTAACCATTGCCATAATTTCTTTTTTCATGTTGTCATCGGCCGGAAAGAAAGAAGGAATCAGTTTTGTGCATAACCGCTGGATATGGTTCATCGTTTTGGCTACCATAACCGGCGCAATGAGCGGATTATATGATAAATATCTCATATCAAGCGGTTTTGACCGTATGACCGTTCAAGTGTGGTATACCTATTATCAAATGGTAATTATGTTTTTTATTTTGTTGATTTTATGGTATCCGCATCGAAAACGAACAACTCCGTTTCGGTGGAAAAACAGCATATTCCTTATTTCTTTATTCCTCGTCGTTGCAGACTTCGTTTATTTCTACGCTTTAAGTTTTCCCGACTCGATGATTTCTATTGTATCTATGGCAAGGCGAAGTGGGGTTGTCGTTAGTTTTGTCTTTGGCGTATTCTTTTTCCGTGAAAAAAATATTAAAGACAAAGCCATCGATTTGATCTTGGTGTTGATCGGTATGTATTTCCTCTATCTGGGAAGTAAATAACATTCTTTTCCCATTTTGTCGTCATCTCATTTTTTTATCTATCTTTGTTTTGTGTAAAGATCTATATTTATGAACAGAGTTATTGTCATCGTTTGTTTTTTATTATGTATATCGGGAGTAAAAGCGCAGCAAGTTGCCGCTTATTTTGTCTCTATGCCCGATGAGTTGTTGCTTCAAATAGAGTCGAACCGCCGCAAGGATATGATAGACTTTTTTAAGCATGGTCAAGACGAAGGTATAACAAACTCGTTGGGGGGCAAGTCTCAGATTACGACAATGACCGATAAATATATGAAGGTATCTCTTTCCGAGGTTTCGACAATGGAGCTGTGCGTATTATCTAAAGATACGTCGGATGTGATTGCCGTAATCCGTACGGTATGCGCGCCGGCATGCGATAGTCGGATCAATTTTTACGACAGTCAATGGAATCTTCTTGAAACTTCCGAATTTCTGAAATTACCGGCTGTTGAAGATTTCTTTGTTCCCCGTGAAGTTCCCGGTCGGGATGAGGCCTTGAGTAGGGTAGATATGATGCTTGCCGAATATAATTTCTCGCCAGATAGCGATGATCTGACCGTAAAATGCTCGATAAAGGACTATTTGCCGGAGGAGATTTATAAACAAATCGCCCCTTTCCTTAAGAAAGAGGCGTTGCAATATAGTTGGACCGGAAAACGGTACGAATTGAAAAACTGATAAATTTTCTTGTTATTCGTCTTCTTCCTGATCGTTGATACGAGTAACCAGTACTTTATCGATGCGGGCAGAATCCATATCGACAATTTCGAATTCGAATCCTTGCCATTGGAATTTTTCTCCCGTAGAAGGGATATGTTCCAAAACTCCCAAGATGAGCCCGCTTAAAGTGTTGTAGTTGAAATCGTTATAAAGATTCTCGAGATCGTAATGTGCTAAAAAGTCGTAGAACGAACATTGTCCGTCAACGAGGCACGACCCGTCTTCTCTGACAACGATATCCGGTTCTTCGCCCACTTCGGGAAGGGCTCCGAGAAGAGCTTCCATAATGTCGCCTGAAGTGACGATTCCCTGAATGCTCCCGAATTCGTCGGTAACCAACCCATATTTTATCCGTTCTTTTTTCATTTTTTCCAGAGCATTATATACACTCATGGTTTCCGGGATATAATGGGGCGGGATGATGTGTTGCCATATTGAGAAATCGGGAGAGTCGATTTTCCCGAATAAATCTTTTGATTGCAGTATCCCTATAACATGATCGAGTTTCCCGTCCGATACAGGATATACGTGGTAGAAGTTTTGGCTTATTTCTTTCTTCAAAGTATCCTTATCGGTAGAGATGTCTATCCATATAAGTTCATTTCTGTGGGTCATGATCGAGCCTACGTTTCTATCGCCCAGATTAAAAACTCGCTCGACGATGTCTTGCTCAACTTCCTGTACTTCGCCGTCTTCGGCACCTTCCCGAATAATTGCCTTTATCTCGTCTTCAGTAACTTTTCCCTCTTCGTTCGGGTTTATTCCCAATATTTTTAGCACCAGAGCCGTACTCTTGGTCAATAATATTACAAACGGAGCCGTGATCTTTGAGATGAAGTACATCGGCTTAGACACGATACGGGCAACTTGTTCGGCTGCTGCCATACCGATACGTTTCGGAACAAGCTCACCGATAATCAACGTCAGGTAGGTAACAATCGTTACGATGATTATTTTGGCTATGGCCAGAGAGTATGGGGCCAGAGGTTCTATTTGGGCGATTATTACAGCAAAGTCTCCGGCAAAAGATTCGCCGGAATAAAGACCGGTAAGAATTCCGATCAAGGTAATTCCGATTTGGATAGTGGAGAGAAACCGGTCGGGTTCGTTAGCCAGTTTTAATGCTGTGCGAGCCGTTTTGCTCCCTCGTTTGGCGTCAGCCTCAAGTCTTGATTTTCGTGCCGAAACAAGTGCTATTTCCGACATCGATAAAGTTCCATTTAGTACAATAAGAATAAGAATAATGATAATTTCCATAAATTAATCTTTAATTTCCCGAAGATAGTGCATTCATAAAAAAACTCATAATTTCAGAAAGATAATTTACAAACTTTATTTTAATAGGTCTGTTTGAATTTTGTGAAAGAGCATTTAGTCAGCTGTTGTTCAGACATATTTTGATCAGAGGCTCTTATTTATTTGCTATTACCGGTTTTGTTGCAAAATAACACTCCTTATTGTTTGCTGAGTTTGTTTGTAAAAATATTTGTGTAAAATTTTACATGTTTTTTTATCATTTTGTTGTGGCCAACTCTCATGAACGTTTGTTAAAACGCAAATAATCACTATCTTTGTCGTGTCGTTGAAAGCGTAGGCTTTGTTTCGACAATACATATTTGGTAAAAGCGTTTAGTTTTATCCTGGTTCAAAAAATCGCCAATTTTTTAGCAGAAGGATATAACAGTGCAAACGTTCATGCTTAGCCATATAGTCATGTGAGTGAGTATATACGGTCGGGCGTGGGTTGGCTGTTTATTTCTGCGTAGGTGTTTGGCGATACCTTTGAATCGATAAACTGACAAGTTCCCACGCTTTTTTTGTGTCTTTATGTTTAATCGCCGGTTCGGGAATTTAGGGCATGAAGTTTTGCTTGAAAGCAATGGAAAGAAAATTATTTATTTTCTTTTTTGTCCTTTTCGTCTGTTCTT
>CASFRL010000116.1 GCA_949297285.1 uncultured Bacteroidales bacterium | reverse complement strand
CCTGCGAGATATGGCGGTTTTGAAACTTTGGTGGAAAATATCATCGGAAAGAATTGCCCGCTTGAGGTGCAATATACCGTATTCTGCAGTAGTAAAGACTTTAAAAAAGAAGAGCGTTTATTGTCTTACAAGGGAGCTTTCTTAAAATACATACCCTTGCATGCAAATGGCATACAAAGTACACCGTATGACATTTGGTCGCTATTGAAAGTGATACGGGGATATGATGTGATTGTCATATTGGGGGTATCGGGATGTATATTTTTACCGATATTCCGTTTGTTTTGTCATAAACGGCTGGTCATCAACATTGACGGGTTGGAACATCGGAGAGCGAAGTGGGGGAGGTTTGCCCGTTGGTTTTTACGATTGTCCGAGGCAATGGCCGTTCGTTATGCCGATGTAATTGTTGCCGACAATAAAGGTATTCAGGATTATGTTTATGACGTATATGGTAAAAAATCGGCACTTATTGCTTATGGTGGCGATCATGTGAAAAGATCGGTTTCGATAGAGAGACAGACAGAAATACTGAATTCTTACGGAGTAAAGAAGAAGGAATATTCATTTACGGTATGTCGTATCGAACCTGAAAACAATTGCCATATTACTTTAGAGGCTTTTGCTAAAAGCGGAGATACCTTGATCTTTATCGGAAATTGGAACAAAAGTCTATATGGCCAGGAATTAAAGCAGAAATATAAAGATGTCGGGAATATTCACTTGATCGATCCGGTTTATGATCTGGATATTTTGTATGCGTTGAGAAGCAATTGCCGTTTTTACATTCATGGGCATAGTGCCGGAGGGACAAACCCTTCACTGGTGGAGGCAATGTTTTTTCACTGTCCGATTTTGGCTTATGATGTTGTGTATAATCGCGAAACGACAGAAAACAAAGCTTTCTATTTTCGGGATGCAGAGCAACTGTTTTCTCTTTTAAAGGATGATACGTTACCGTTGGCTGAGTCGGCGAACAATATGTCGGAGATTGCCTGCCGCCGTTATTTGTGGGAAATAATATCGAGACAATATCTTGAGCAGTTCGATCTTATTACAGTCAGAGCCGATCGAGAAATTTCTTTATCCAAGAGCGATCAAATAAAAAAAAGCATATAACACCACAACATATTGTTCAAGAAAACATTACAGGGTCGTGAGCAGAAAACTTCACGACCCTGTTTTTTTTGCAAAGTTGCCACGACCTCTTTACAACTTCACCTTTACTTTTTTGCCTTTTTTGCTTTCATTATGCATCCTATCCACAGCTGTTATAACATAGGTATATTTTACCGTACCTTTTTTATAAGGTAACAAATATCCGGTTTCGCGGGTTGTTGCAACCAAATTTTTTGCATTTGACAGATCGATGGGTTCTCCCTCGGCAAACCGGTATATACAGAAATATATCTGTTTCTGCATCTCATCATTCGTATTTTTCCGCTTCCACTCCAATACATATCCTTGCGGTATCCAACGGGCTTTCAAACTTTTTACTTCTGCCGGACATTTATCGTCGATAAACGTATATGCAGGTATTATTGCCGGATAAGCAAAATGATCATATTTCAAGGCATTCCCTATATTCCCATAGTTTTCCAAAAGCGGATGTGCCGGCCAGAAACAATTGCCGGAAATATTATCCAGATAGCGGCTTAACTGTATCTTATGATTTAATTGGGAATATTTCGGATTTACATCGGCCGCATTCATCGTTCGTTTCACATCCTGCCCGATATAAAGATGACGTCCGTTATTATGGCGATTCCACCAATAAATGAGCGTTTCGTAACAAGCTGCCTTATGTCCGATTTCCCAATATAACTGGGGCATCATATAATCGACCCAACCGTTACGAGTCCACAATAATACATCGGCATACAGATCGTCATAATTTTGCAACCCGTTCGTATCGCTTCCATTCTCATCGCTTTTCTTGTTCCGGTATATCCCGAACGGACTGATTCCGAAACGTACCCACGGTTTTCGTTGAGAAATGGTTTGGTGTAACTCTTGAATCAAAAAATTTACATTGTTACGACGCCAATCGGATAAACTCAAACCATTACCATATCGTGCATAACTTTGTTGATCGGGAAATTCTTGCCCGGCAATAGGATAGGGGTAAAAATAATCATCCATATGTATGGCATCTACGTCGTATCGCGATACAATATCGTCTACAACCTGGCAGATGAATTTGCGAGATTCGGGCAATCCCGGATCGAAATAGAGTTGATTGCCATAACTCACAAACCATTCGGGATGTTTATAATAAATATGACCGGGAGCCAATTGTTCACTCAGGTTGGTCTTCACGCGATAAGGATTGAGCCATGCATGGAACTCCATATTCCGCTCATGGCAAGCGTCGATAAGAAACTGCATCGGGTCCCATACCGGAGAGGGAGCCACTCCTTGCGTACCGGTAAAGAAACGGCTCCACGGTTCTAACGATGATTGGTAAAACGCATCGGCTTGAGGCCTTACCTGGAATATAACAGCATTGATGCCCATTTGTTGCAAGCCATCTAACATTGCTGTAAGATAAGACTCCATAGTCGATTTATCCATATTCTGATATTGGGATTGATGTACAGTTTGTATCCATGCACCTCGAAACTCCCGTTTGGGAAACTGTTGACTATTCGATGGAAAAATAAACAATAAAATTGCTAAAGCAATAAGCGAGAAGTGAAGTTTCATAATCAGTATCTTGTTAATATCCGACAAAAATAGAAAAACTTCTTGTGAAATTTAGATATTCGACACGTTTCTATGCCGAATATTTTGTACTTTTGCATCGCATTTTGGAGATTTTTATCTCTTTTTGCTTTCAATAGAAAATAAAAAACAAGAAATTACAAAATAGAATGGAAATTGCAACAAAGTACAATCCCGCAGAGGTTGAAGGAAAGTGGTACGAATATTGGCTGAAAAACGGATATTTCAAATCGAAACCCGACGGCCGTGAACCTTATACGATAGTTATACCTCCACCAAACGTCACGGGAGTGTTGCACATGGGGCATATGTTGAACAATACGATCCAAGACATCTTGATTCGACGTGCCCGTATGACCGGAAAAAATGCTTGTTGGGTGCCGGGTACCGACCATGCTTCTATTGCAACCGAAGCCAAAGTGGTAAATAAACTGGCGGCACAAGGAATAAAAAAGACCGACCTTACCCGGGAAGAATTTTTAAAACATGCCTGGGAGTGGACGGAAACTCACGGAGGAATTATCCTGCAGCAATTACGCAAATTGGGAGCATCCTGCGATTGGGACCGGACGGCTTTTACAATGGATAAAACCCGTAGTGAAAGTGTCTTGAAAGTTTTCGTCGATTTATATAACAAAGGCCTTATTTATCGAGGTGTACGTATGGTAAACTGGGATCCGAAAGCCTTGACAGCACTCTCGGACGAAGAAGTTGTTTATAAAGAAGAACACGGGAAACTGTACTATTTACGTTACAAGATAGAAGGAGAAGACGGATATGCCATAGTGGCGACAACTCGTCCGGAAACAATTATGGGAGATACGGCAATGTGTATCAACCCGAACGATCCCAAAAATCAGCATTTAAAAGGGAAAAAAGTAATCGTACCATTGGTAAACAGAGTAATTCCGGTTATCGAAGACGATTATGTCGATATAGAATTCGGTACGGGATGTCTGAAAGTAACTCCGGCTCATGATGTCAACGACTATATGCTGGGTGAAAAATATAACCTGCCAAGCATCGACATATTTAACGACAACGGAACAATAAGTGAGGCCGCCGGTATGTATGTGGGTATGGACAGATTCGATGTACGTATTCAGATCGAAAAAGATTTGGATGCTGCCGGATTATTGGAAAAGACAGAAGCCTATACCAATAAAGTAGGCCATTCGGAACGTACAAATGTCGTTATAGAGCCCAAACTCTCGATGCAATGGTTCTTGAAAATGTCCGATCTGGCAAAACCGGCTTTAGATGCCGTAATGAATGATGATATCAAATTTTATCCTACCAAATATAAAAACACATACCGTTACTGGATGGAAAATGTAAAAGACTGGTGTATATCACGGCAGCTTTGGTGGGGTCATCAAATTCCGGCCTATTATCTTCCCGAAGGCGGATATGTCGTTGCGGCAACGAAAGAAGAAGCATTGGAACTGGCCCGTAAGAAAACGGGAAATCAAGCTTTACAGATCAATGACCTTCGTCAAGACGAAGATTGTCTCGATACATGGTTCTCATCTTGGTTGTGGCCTATATCTTTATTCGATGGCATCAATCATCCCGGGAATGAAGAATTAAATTATTATTACCCGACAAGCGATCTTGTAACAGCTCCCGACATTATTTTCTTCTGGGTAGCCCGTATGATAATCGCCGGATATGAATATCAGAAAGAAATGCCTTTCAAAAATGTTTATTTTACCGGTATCGTACGAGATAAATTAGGCCGTAAGATGTCTAAATCATTGGGTAATTCTCCTGACCCGTTGGAATTGATCGATAAGTATGGAGCAGATGGCGTACGTATGGGAATGATGCTTTCTGCACCGGCCGGGAACGATATATTGTTCGATGATACTTTGTGCGAACAGGGACGGAATTTCAACAATAAAATATGGAATGCATTCCGTTTGATAAAAGGATGGTCGGTAGATGAAACCATAAAACAACCGGAGTCTGCCCGAATTGCAGTAAACTGGTTCGATGCCATGCTGAAAAAAGCGAATGCCGAGATTGCCGATCTATTTTCTAAATATCGACTTTCAGAAGCATTAATGGTTGTATATAAATTATTCTGGGATGAATTTTCATCTTGGTATTTGGAAATGATCAAACCCGGATACCAACAGCCTATCGATAAGAAAACGTATGAAATGACGTTATCATTCTTCGAAGATCTGTTGAAATTGTTGCATCCATTCATGCCTTTTATTACAGAAGAGCTTTGGCAGCATATCTGCGACCGCAAAGATGGAGAAAGCATTATGATTGCTCAATTACAACCAATAACAAGCTATGATAATGCCCTGCTGACACAAATCGAAACGGCAAAAGAGATAATTTCCGGTATACGTTCGATTCGACTTCAAAAAAATATTCCCAATAAAGAGGCTTTAGAGCTACAAGTTATCGGAAAGCACAATCCGGAAAATGATGCCATAATTCTGAAACTCGCTAATCTGAAAGCTATCTTACCGGTTCAGGAAAAAGATGCTTCTGCAGCATCGTTCTTGGTTGGGACTGTCGAATACGCCGTTCCACTGGGAAATAATATCGATGTAGAAGCAGAGTTGAAAAAGCAAGAAGAAGAGCTTAAGTATTTGCAAGGATTCCTAAAATCGGTAATGGCCAAATTAAGCAATGAACGTTTTGTAAATAATGCTCCGGCTCAAGTTGTTGAAATGGAACGTAAAAAACAAGCCGATGCAGAAAGCAAAATAAAATCTTTAGAAGAAAGTATTGCAGCATTGAAAAAATAACGGGAAAACCTTTATAAAGAAAGCCAACAGACTCATGAAAAATCTGTTGGCTTTTTTATTGAAAAGAGGGAGAGGGAAGAAAAATAAACTCTTGCTGCATAATACAAAAGTCAAGGCCGACATAATTTTAACCTATAAAGATGATACGATTCAATTAAAAAAACTCTCGACTAAAGGGATCAACAGCGATGTCATGATTCCCATCAATCCTATCGCAAGTCCGCTAATAGCACCCTCTACCGCACCCAATTCGATAGCTTTGGCCGTCCCTAAACCATGAGCTGCAGCCCCCAAAGCAAGACCTTTTGCAACTCTACTTTTAATATGTAATTTTCGAAGGATGAAGGGGCCGATGATTCCGCCCAATATACCGCATATAACAACCGTAATTGCCGTTAGTGAGGGAATACCTCCGCTTTTGGCCGAAAGGCTGAGAGCAATTGGAGTTGTAACAGATTTAGGTTCTAAAGAGACAATAACGCTATGTTCAACTCCCATCAATTTACAAATCCAAATTACACTGACAATTCCCACCAAACTACCCACAATAATAGAAGATGTAATAGACAATACTTTCCCTTTTAAATAACCAACCTGCTCATACAAGACATACCCCAATGCAACCACAGACGGTCCTAACATGAAATGAATCATATAACTGCCTTCAAAAAAAGTATCATAATCGATTCCTGCCCATTTCAAAACGCCGATAATCACGGCAATGCTGATAATAATAGGGTGGAGTAATGCAATCCGGCTTTTTGTATAAATATATATTCCCGACAAATAACTCGCCAATACGAGAAACAATAAAAACGGGGTAGATGACAATATTTCGTTCATAATCGTTTACAATCTTTTTTCTAATTTATCTTGCATATAACCAACAACAGCAATAATGACAGCGGTTGTCACAACCGAAACGATCAACAATGCTGCCCAATAGCGGGAAATGAGATCGAAAGAGGCCATAAGACCGACTCCGGCAGGCACAAAAAAAAGAGCCATATTCTTTGTCAACGCGTTTGCTACCCCTCTCACATCCCTCGGATTTACCAGTTTTAACAAAAGCGACAAAAATAACAAAACCATTCCACATACACTACCGGGAACAATGCCATTAATTAAAAAGCTCAGACATTCTCCCAAAACATAAAACAACATAATGATAGATGCTCCTTTAACCATAATTTTTATATATAATAAAATCCTTCTTTCGTTTGAATAAATTGTTCGTCACACAAAAAACGCAATGCCTCTATAACTTTATCTTGCGGAAAAGGTACTTTCTCGACAATTGTATCCAGTGTACATTTATCTTGCCTTAATAATTCATATATTTTTTCTTCTATTTCAGAAAAATCTCCAGTGGTTAATTTCCCAGATTTCTTTCCCAAACAAATATCACATAATCCGCATTCTTTAGTAAATGTTTCGCCAAAATAGTTCAGTAAAATCTGAGTTCTGCATTTCTTATCGTGAAGTACATATTCCAACATACTGTGAATACGATGAGAAAATCGTTCTTTGCGTTCTTCATAAATATCTCGAGATATCGATAAATATTTCAGTTCTTCCCGAGGGGCGGTATATATAATAAAAGGAGTTTTCTTACGCGGAATATAATGTAAAATATGTTGTTTTGAAAAATAAATCAAACTTTCATACACATCTTGAAGAGAAAGACCACTCCGCCTTGAAAGCAAATCTTCCTGTATAAAGACGTAATCTGCAAATAACCCGGTATAAGAGCGAAGCAGGCACTGTAAAAGTTCTTCTTTTCTCGAATCGGAGACCTGCAATTTATACAACTCATCGCGTTCGACAGTTATCATCACCCTCGACAGAGATTCTACCTCTTCCGTAAACTCGATATATTGGGCTTGTTCCAATATTTTCAAAGCATTGAACGTCGGCAATATGGGAAATTTAAACGTTTTACAGAAGGTGTTCAGGTCGAAGTCAAAAACCGAATTCATTCCCGATCCGACGGCTACTTGTAAAAAATTGCCCAATGCTTCATATACACGAATTATAAATTGTCGTTCGGGAAACATATCCCGAATTCTTTTTTCCAATTTTGCCTTGTCACTATTCGCATACAAAATAACGGCATACGCCTGTTTTCCATCTCTTCCGGCACGTCCGGCTTCTTGGTAATATTCTTCAGGAGAATTCGGCAAATCAAGATGAATAACAAGCCGGACATCCGATTTGTCTATCCCCATACCAAAAGCATTTGTCGCAACAATAACCCGACAACGGCCTTCTTTCCACTCTTGCTGTCTCAGATTTTTTTCTTCCGATTTCAATCCGGCATGATAAAAATCAGCGTGGATATTAAACCGTTTCAGTTCCTCTGCAATTTCTTTAGATTTTTGTCTGCTGCGCACATATACTATTGCACTTCCTTGAACACGGTTCAGAATATAGACCAATTGTTGTATTTTATTCTCTCCGTAACGAACAACATAAGAAAGATTAGGACGGAAGAAACTTTTTCGGAAAATATTTTCATGCCTAAAATGAAGCTTTTCTTGTATATCCTTTGCCACTTCAGGTGTTGCAGTTGCGGTAAGGGCCAATACCGGCACATTGGGTAATAAGGCCTTTATATCGGCAATTTTTATATATGATGGTCTAAAATCATAGCCCCATTGGGATATGCAGTGCGCTTCATCCACCACCAACAATGAGACACACATAGCCTTCAACTTCGATAAAAAAAGTTCACTGGATAAACGTTCCGGAGAAACATACAAAAATTTATATTTCCCGAATATGCAATTTTCCAGCGTAACCATTGTTTCATGACGTGTCAGACCCGAATGAAGATAAGCCGCTTTTATATCCCGAGCTCTAAGATTATCGACCTGATCTTTCATCAATGCAATTAATGGTGTTATGACAAGACAGATACCGTCCATATATAAAGCCGGGACCTGAAAAGTTAAAGATTTGCCCCCTCCGGTAGGCATTAAGCCCAGCGTATCTTTCCCCGCCAATACAGATGCAATAATTTCTTCTTGTAAAGGCCTGAACTCATCATACCCCCAATACCGCTTTAATATTTCATGAATATTTTGTTCCATACGATGTTTGAGGATGCAAAATTACAAATTGTAATGGCATATTTTTATTTTATGCGATTTTTATTCCCTAAAAAGCCTCAAAATAAAAAACTTTTTGTGCCGTCGAGTTTCATTATATCAAATGAAACCAAACAGATTTATTTCCCTTTTTTTGATTATTTTTTATTCAAAAATTAAACAACCTCTTAGTTTTTTTATAACAAATATATGTTTTGCACGTTAAATAAATTTGTATGTTTGTAAAAAAGAATATCAAGATATATGCATCGATGTTTCAATATCATAAGTGCTTTTTTTCTTGTTGCACTATTCAGTGCTTGTGCAACAGCGGTATATGTTCCCCTTGAAATTCTGCGACCGGCAGAAGCTGCATTATCAGACTCTATTCATAAATTGGCTATCGTAATCAATGCTCCGGAACGTACTCCGAAAGAGGATGAAGGTGAAATCGTCGATATACACAATGTACACCAACGGTTACAGATAGAAAGAGAAAATCTTATTCCACATTTTACAAAAAGTCTGTCACGTTCGTTAAGAAACGCATCGGGACGTATGTTGTCGATAATCCGAATGAAGAATGACTCTGTAACTGGGGATATATTGCCAAGCCATAAAATAGGGGCAATCAGAGATAGTTTAAAAGCCGATGCGATACTTTCTTTAGATGAGTTATCTGTAATCCCGTCTATTAAATTGAAACGAATAAATGATGTTTTTGTTTTTGGAGATTTAAATGTCATAGTTCGTGCCAACCTAAAATTGTATAATGGTTATGAAGTTTTTCCTCATATTTATTCTTGCATAGATACGGTATCTTGGCAATCTTACGGAGAAACCGAAGACCTTGCATTAAAACAATTTCCTTCTTTTCAAGATTGTCTGATCGAAGCGGCAAGTTATTCCGGACAGCAAGTCTGCAAAAAATTTTATTCATATATCGATAACGTAGATCGTTATTATTTTGTCACATTGCATCCTTTAATGAAAGAAGCTAATCTGTATTGGACCAAAGGCAGTTATGAAGAAGCCTCATTCTTATGGGAATATATTTATGATAATGCCGGGAAAATGGAACGAAAAGCAAAAGCCGCAGCCAATATGGCGTTATATGAAGAACTTAATGACCGATATGAATCGGCATTGAATTGGATAAAAAAATCATTGGATATATTTACAGAATCGCCCGACAGATATAGTGATTATATTGAGTATCTTTTAGACTATCAACAGCAATTAAAAGTACGTATCCGAGAAAACAGGTAAATATTCCCTAAAATAATAAAAATAGTTTTATCTTTGTATGTTAGATATAAATAAAATTAAAGTCAAATCAATAACCAATTTTATGAGACAGATCGGATATTTATTATGTTTTATTTTCTTGTCGATAACAATAATTTCATGTGACAATGCGGAAAACGAATCGGATACTAATTTAAACAATGAAGTTTTTAAAATACCCAATAAGGCATTATATATTGGTAATTCGTTATTATTAGGTAATGGCACTTTTGGTATGGATGCGACAGATCAAGGCAGTGATTATCATGCCATTATAAAAGAAAAATTTTTAAAAGCCAATCCTGCATATACCGATATAAAAGTACACGGTGTAGGGTTTGAGGCTTGTGAAAACGAAACTCAACAAACAATATGGTTGAAAAATACATTACAACCCAATCTGAGTAGTGATTTGGATTTTGTCGTTATACAGATCGGAGATAATGTAAACACATCTGAAAAAATATCTGCTTTTGAACAAGGGGCCAAAAACCTGATCAAAACAATAAAAGAAGTAGCGACACAAGCCCGTATCGTATGGATTTATGGCTGGTATGTATCTGATAATGTTACGAAATATATACAAAATGCGTGTGAACAATATGGAGTAACCCTTATTCCGATAAGCGATTTAAACACAAGCGCCAATCAAAGCACAATCGGAACAGTTATAACTCGGACAGAACCGACATCTCAAACCTTGAATTACACTAATTATACCAAAATATCTAATAATCGATTGCAAATTAATTTTACCATTAATGAAAAAAATTACGATACAACTATCAATGTGATAAGTTATATCGATAATGCAGAGACTAAAACTTTGACATGGCAAGGCTACGAAACGATAACTACAGATAGCGGAGTAGCATCACATCCAGGGAATGCCGGATTTGCAGAAATTGCAAAAAGATTTTTTGAAAAATTAAATATAAACTTAGAATAAAAAATATCTAAACCTATAATTTTTTCATGAAATCAATAACTTATTATTTAAGCCTTATCTTTTTAGTGACACTGACACTATCTTGTGATGAACTTTTTGATAAAGAATCGGATACCACCGAAGACTTTAATCCGGAAGAGCTAAAATTTTTCTTTCAAGAAAAAATATTAGCTGGAAAGACTTTGGAAATTCAGACAACAATGAAGCTTTTAAATCCACAAGTATTCCTGAACGGAGAGCCTATTGATTTTGAAATCGAAGACAATCTTTCCAATAATGATGGGATGGGTTCTGTGACAACACCCAACGAAAAATATGGTTACTATCTCAAAATCAATATCCCTGAATCTTACAAAGGGGGATACAATATTTCTGTTTCTGCCGGGATAGCAGATTATATAGAATCTTCTCAAGAAACCTTTGAAGTAGGAGAGGTATACATATATCAAATGGCTGATTCCAAAGATTTCAAAATAGGGCGTCCGGCCTATGCCGCTATTGATGATGCCATTTTATTGGTCGAGACGACAAGAGAGGATAATGGTTTTAACATGAATAGTTTTCCGGGATACAAAATAACCTCTGATCGTGCAGAAAAAATCAAATGCTTAGACTATAAACGAGAAGAACTCTCCGATGTCGATATTTATGGATTTAAAACAATTTCCGATAAATACTGTTTCTCCTATACAACTTATATAGCTAAGGTTGATACAGTATATCCAGACTATAATGATTTTACTGCAATTCAAGAACTCACAGAAATTACTTATCCTGTAATTATCAGGATTGCTGATGGGTTAATGATTCCATTACCATCATATTACGACAATGAGAATTCGGTTTTTTCAAATCAAATGAATGAGGCTCAATTTCGCTGTTATGAAGATAATGTTTTCTATTTTATGCCTGCACCCGAGAATACATTCGAAACTATCAATAATAAACCGATCTATAAGATAGAAATCAATGCAAACTTTTTTCCGGAAAATGGTCATACATTTAATGAGGAAAGTGAATATCTCTATTTGGAAAACGAAGTTGACATAAAACAAGTTTATGACGGAAGCTACACCACTTTTATTGGGGAACAATGCCATTGGGAAGTCGATGCGTCAGAAAGAATCTTAATAAATGATTCTAAAATGGTTGTAAACAACCAAGTATTGGATATTTCACCATCAAATTATTCCGGATTTTTTACCGGAAATCCGGCTATATTCCGTTCTCCCAGTGGAACTATTCTTGCTCTTAAAGGAACTTCTAACGGCCCTCAGACAGAATATGTAAGCAGTACACTTCCTTTAAAATGGAATGTGCATTTTCAATATTTTAGATTAGGAAGTTATACATTGACTGCTGTGACTTTATCTGAAAATAAAATGTATCTCATAGGGACAGACCGATACTATGTTTTCGACAAAAATAATGATATAGACAGCGGTCAAGATTTTTCTCCTTCGGTCGATAGATTTTACCATTACAACAGTTTATACCCACATCAAGAACATTATCTCTATACCTTTAAATCAGACGCTTTATATCGGATAAAACTTTCTGATCCTTCGGTACAAGAAATGATTTATGAAGGATTACAAGAGTCTGATGTAAGTTATTTCGGAGTTCTTAAAGACCGGGTTGTCATCGTCGATCGAGATATGAATGTTATTATCATAACGGATGGAAATGTTGCAACAGTCGATGCTTCACATTTAGAAGTATGGGGGAATCCAATGGCAATTATACGATAAATTAATTTCGTTTATATAATAAAAAAAGAGTCTGTCTCCCGGGAGACAGACTCTTTTTTATAGAAAAATTTAAATTTATCCTTGAATTGCTTTGATTCCCGGAAGAACTTTTCCTTCGATTGCTTCGAGCAATGCACCTCCACCGGTAGATACATATGATACGCCGTTTGCCAAACCAAACTTGTTGACACAAGCTACTGAATCGCCACCGCCGACAAGAGAGAATGCTCCGTTCTTGGTAGCTTCAACAATGGCTTCACCAACCGAACGAGAACCGTGAGTAAAGTTTTCAAATTCGAATACTCCAGTAGGACCGTTCCAAAGAATTGTTTTCGATTTCTTAATGACATCGGCAAAGATTTTTTCAGATTCCGGACCAATATCCAATCCTTCCCAACCATCTGGAATTTGATTTACAGGAACGATCTTTGTATTGGCATCATTACTGAAAGCATCTGCAATTTTAGCATCTACAGCCAATACCAGATTTACGCCATTTTCTTTTGCTTTCTTCATCAACTCAAGAGCCAAATCCAATTTGTCATCTTCGCAAATAGAATTTCCGATCTTTCCACCCTGAGCTTTAGTGAAAGTATAAGTCATACCACCTGTAATAATCAGGTTATCTACCTTGTTAAGAAGATTTTCTATAATTTCGATCTTAGAAGAAACTTTCGAACCTCCCATAATTGCGGTAAAAGGACGATTGATATCTTTCATCACTTTTTCTACGGCTTTTACCTCTTTTTCCATCAAATAACCGAACATTTTATTTTCCGGAGCAAAATAATCGGCAATTAATGCCGTAGAAGCATGTGCCCGATGAGCTGTACCAAATGCATCATTTACATAAACGTCTGCCAAATCGGCCAATTCTTTAGTGAATTCTTTCTGACTGGCTTTAATTGCTTTCTTTGCAGCAGCCTTTTCTTCATCGCTGGCATCTTCGGCAAGCCCTCTGGGTTTACCTTCTTCTTCAGCATAAAAACGAAGATTTTCGAGAACAAGCACTTCTCCCGGTTTCAATTCTGCCACAGCAGCTTTTACTTTTTCACCTTTCGAATCATCAACAAATTTCACCGGTTGACCCAATAACTCAGACAAGTGAGCGACAACATGTTTCAGTGAGAATTTATCTTCCGGTCCTTTTTTAGGACGACCCAGATGTGATCCGATGATTACACTTCCACCATCAGCTATAATTTTTTTCAAAGTAGGCAATGCCGCACGCATACGGGTATCGTCTGTAATATTCAGATTTTCATCCAAAGGTACGTTGAAATCAACACGTACAAATGCCTTTTTACCGGCAAAATTGAAATTGTCAAGTGTTTGCATATTACAATAATTTTAAAACATGTATATTTGTTCTTCTCTCTGTTTGCAAAATTACAAAATAAATCGGTTTATCTTGTATAAAATGCAACAGTTTACTTGAAATATTGAACGTTTGTCTATTCGTATCGAAGAAAATTATATCAATTTATTTTCTTGCAAAAGAATTTCCATTTGTTCTTGTATCTTTTGTGATTCACGACGGGCTGCCATTCCGAAATTTTCGCCTTTATCGGCATATATAATCCCTCTCGAAGAATTTACCAAAAGGCCACATTGGCTATTCATCCCATATTTCGCTACATCCTGCAGGCTTCCGCCTTGTGCACCTACACCGGGAACCAATAAGAAGTGGTTTGGAACAATCTTTCGCACATCGGCGAACAAACTTCCCTGAGTAGCCCCGACGACAAACATCATCTGGTCTTCTGTCGCCCATGTCTGGGAGACACGCATTACTTTTTCAAAAAGTCGTTCACCCGAAATATCTGTTGTAAACTGAAAATCCTGAGAGCCCTTATTGGAGGTCAATCCCAAAACGATAACCCACTTTCCCGGATACACAAGAAATGGCCTTACACTATCTTCTCCCATATAAGGGGCAACAGTAACCGAATCGATATCGAGATGTTCGAAAAAACTACGCGCATACATTTCCGACGTATTTCCAATGTCGCCTCGTTTAGCATCGGCTATGATAAATTGGTCCGGATAATTTGTTTTTATATATTGTACGGTTTTTTCAAAAGCGGTCCATCCTTTAATGCCCAAACTTTCATAAAATGCGAGATTGGGTTTATATGCGACACAAAGATCGGCCGTTGAGTCGATAATGGTCTTGTTAAAAGAAAAGATAGGATCTTCTTCGCCGAGCAAATGTGCAGGTATTTTCTTAATATCAGTATCTAATCCGACACAAAGAAACGATTTTTTCCGTTTTATATTTTCAAAAAGTTGTTGCTTATTCATAGATATAAAATTATAATTCGCTTTCTTTCATTCTCTCTGCATTCTCTGCAATAATCAAATGGTCGATGCAATCTTGTATATCACCATCCATAAATGCAGCCAAATTATATATTGTATAATTGATTCTGTGATCGGTAATGCGCCCTTGCGGATAATTGTATGTGCGTATCTTGGCAGAACGGTCTCCGGTCGAAACCATAGTTTTCCTTTTAGCAGCAATATCGTCCAAATATTTTTGATGTTCTTTATCATAAATAAAAGAACGCAAGCGGGTAAGAGCCCGTTCTTTATTCTTAGGTTGATCCCGGGTTTCGGTACATTCGATAAGAATTTCTTCCGAAACACCTGTATTGGGATTTTTCCATACATATCTCAATCGCACGCCGGATTCTACCTTATTGACATTTTGGCCTCCGGCACCTCCCGACCGGAATGTATCCCACTTAATCTCACCCTCATTAATTTCAACATCAAACTCTTCTGCTTCGGGAAGTACCGCTACCGACGCAGCAGAAGTATGCACCCGTCCTTGAGTTTCGGTTGCCGGGACACGCTGTACCCGATGTACCCCCGATTCATATTTTAAAGTGCCGTAAACGTTATCTCCGCTTACCGTAAAAATTATCTCTTTATATCCGCCCGATGAGCCTTCACTATAACTGGATACGCTCAGTTGCCATCCCTTTGTTTCACAATATTTGGAATACATGCGGAAAAGATCTCCGGCAAAAATAGCCGCTTCATCACCTCCCGTGCCCCCACGAATTTCCACTATGGCATTTTTACTGTCCTGCGGATCGCTCGGGACGAGTAACAGCTTGATCTCTTCTTCCAATACCGGAAGCTCTTTTTGAGACTCTTCCAACTCGTCTTTTGCCATTTCCCGAATTTCCGAATCGTTTTCCGATTCCAATATCGAACGAGCCTCTGAAATATTGTTCAGCAACTGTTCATATCGTTTTTTCGCTTTAACGATTTTCTCAAGGTCACTATACTCTTTTGTCAATTTAACAAACCTTTTCATATCGGATATGACTGCCGGATCTGTTATAAGAGTACCCACCTCTTCGAAACGTATCGAGAGACCTTCTAACTTATTCAGTAACGTATTTTCACTCATTATTTATGCTTTTCGGTTTGCAAAGATATAAAATGTGAGCCAATAAATCTAATGGAAATTTGTCGAAATGCAACGAGATAAATAAAAATAACCGAACATCTTCGGAATAAAAATTTATTCTGACAGATGCCCGGTTATCGATAGAGTAGTAGTGATATTTTAAACAATTATTTCATCTACTTTGTTCAAGCATATCCGTTAGTGTTTATAAAAAATACAAAATAAAAACGGTAGCTTTCTTATTTTCATTTATAATTGTATCGGATGGTCAACTTTCTCATCCAACAATGCAAAATCGAGAACTTCTTTGATGTTCCGTACGTAGTGGAACGACAATCCTTTAATATAGGTATCTTTGATCTCATCTATATCTTTTTTATTTTCCTCAGACAAGATGATATCTTTTATATTTGCCCGTTTGGCCGCCAAGATTTTTTCTTTTATACCCCCAACAGGCAAAACTCGTCCACGTAAGGTAATTTCTCCTGTCATGGCCAAATTGGGGCGAATCTTCCGTTGAGTAAATGAAGATGCTATCGATGTCACCATCGTAATACCGGCAGAAGGGCCGTCCTTGGGAATAGCACCTTCCGGAACATGAATATGGACATTCCACTTATCGAACACATCATCCGGGATATTCAACATTTCGGCATGAGCCTTGATATATTGCATGGCAATAATGGCCGATTCTTTCATGACATCACCCAGATTTCCTGTCAATGTAAGTTTTTCGCCTTTACTCTTACTCAAACTCGACTCCACAAACAATATTTCACCCCCTACGGCAGTCCAAGCCAACCCCGTAACAACTCCGGCGTATTCGTTCCCCTCATATTTGTCACGAGAATACTCTTTTATACCCAGATATTCATGCAAGTCATTTATCGTAATTGTATGAGGATATTCCTCTTCCATTGCTTTTTTACGAGCAATTTTACGCATGATTTTGGCTATTTTTTTATCCAATTCTCGAACGCCTGATTCTCGTGTATATGATTCGACAATAACCTCCATCGTCTTTTTAGGAATATCTACATCCCCTTTTACAAGCCCGTGATTTTCGAGTTGTTTGGGGACAAGATGCCTACGGGCAATCTCGACTTTCTCCTCCAGAATATATCCGGATATATCGATCAACTCCATACGGTCTAACAAAGGTTGCGAAACCGTATTCAAGTTATTGGCTGTCGCGATAAACAATATATTTGACAGATCATAATCAATGTCCAAATAATTATCGTGAAAAGCATTGTTTTGTTCCGGATCAAGAACTTCCAACAATGCAGATGCCGGGTCACCTTTAAAATCATTTCCGATTTTATCGATTTCGTCCAACACAAAAACCGGATTAGATGAACCGGCTTTCAATAATCCCTGAATAATACGTCCGGGCATTGCACCGATATATGTACGCCGATGTCCTCTGATTTCGGCCTCGTCATGTAAACCTCCCAAAGATATACGGACATATTTCCGCTTCAGAGCCTCTGCAATCGATTTTCCCAAAGATGTTTTTCCAACTCCGGGAGGGCCATAAAGGCATATAATCGGCGACTTCAAGTCTCCTCTCAATTTCAACACAGCCAAATGCTCCAAAATACGATCTTTTACTTTTTCAAGTCCATACTGATCTTTATCTAATTGCTTTTGAGCATGTTTCAAATTGAAATTATCCTTAGTAAATTCATTCCAGGGCAAGTCGGTCAATGTTTCCAAATAATTATACTGGACCGAAAAATCGGGAGATTGCGGATATAACCGTTCCAATTTACGCAGCTCCTTTTCAAATATAGCGGCTACTGAAGCGTCCCATTTTTTCTTTGAAGCCTTTTCTTTCAGCTCTTGAATATCTTGTTCTTGCACACTTCCTCCCAGTTCATCCTGAATGGTCTTTATCTGTTGCTGCAAGAAATGTTCCCTTTGTTGCTGATTCAGATCTTCTCGAGTACGAGATTGAATATTTGCCTTTATCTCAATAAGTTGCGCTTCCTTACTTAACGCCGTATAAAGACTGAATGCCCGCTGTTTAACAGCATCGATATTAAGCAAATCTTGCTTCTGCTGGGTATTCAAAGGAATATTGGAGCACAAGAAATTGATCAAATAATGAGAGTTTTCTATATTTCTCAATGCAAACATCAATTCTCGCGAAGGTTCTCCTAAAGCCTTCAAAATATTGAAGGTCATATCCTTTATTGCCGATATAAGCGCTTCAAACTCTTTATCGTTCGGCTTCGGCATTTTTTCCTCCAACAACGAAATATTCCCTTTCAGATAGGGTATAAATGTCGTCAGATTATCTAAATGAAACCGACGTTTGCCTTGCAATATAACCGTAGTGCTACCATCCGGCATTTCCAGAATCTTCACAATTTCGGCAATAGTACCTATTTCGTAAAGGTCTTTATATTCTGGCTCATCTACATACATATCTTTCTGGCAAGTCACGCCGATATATTGTTTATGCGTATAAGCATCTTTAATCAGTTGTAAAGATTTGGCTCGGCCAACAGATACAGGAAGAGCAACTCCCGGATACATCACCATATTGCGCAATGGAAGGATGGGCAGATCCTTTTCGGCTACCCCGGGACATTCGATATCCGGATTTCCCTCTACTTCAGCAAAAATAGGCATGATCGTAGGAGAGCTATCATTATCATTGTCAAGCGGATTATTGTCAGAAAAAAATTTTTTCATATGTTAATTGTCATTTTGTCAGTAATTAAGATTAAATATATTGTCAGCACTTCTCATAAATCAATGCTATATTATAGTACAATGAGCGTGCCAAAAATTAAATAACGCAGAAGTATCGAGAAAAATATCATTATTTTTCGTTTATTTGTACTTCGATATTTTTCTTATGGGAACTCAGACTTTTCAGTTTAAGCAATTTACGATACATCATGATAGATGTGCGATGAAAGTGGGGACAGATGGAGTTTTACTCGGAGCATGGTGTAACGTCCCCACGACCGGAAATATATTGGACATTGGGACCGGAACCGGTATAATCGCATTAATGGTAGCTCAACGGACATCAAATTTACAGGTTTCGATCGATGCAATCGAAATCGATAAAAATGCATATTTACAAGCCGAAGAAAACATTCAACTTTCTCCTTGGGGTGATCGGATACATGCAATTAACCTTTCGTTGCAAGAATATGCGCAAATTTCAGATATCCGTTACGACTATATCGTATCTAATCCGCCCTTTTTCAACAACACGTTGCCGCCTCAGGACATATACCGGCAAACTGCCCGACACACATTGTCATTAACGTATGAAGAGCTCTTATCCAATGCTGTACAACTGATAAAACCCGATGGGCATATATCTATTATATATCCTGCCGATCAAGATACTCGTTTGTCGAGAATCGCCGTAAAAAACGGATTGTGGATTTCTCGTAAAGTATGGATAAAAGGCAAACCGGATGCCTTGCCAAAACGAGTCTTAATAGAGTGGGGGAAGGCTCCCGTAGATTACACAGAAGAGACCCTTATTATAGAAACAGCCCCCTTGACATATACGCCCGAATACATAGCCCTCACACGAGACTTTTATATGAAAATGTAAAAAAAACGCGGTATATAACCGCGTTTTTTTATCGAATATTTTGTCGTAGACGAGTTAGATAGGCTTTCATTCTCCCCGCATCTTTTTGTTTTATAATATCGAGGAGTATATCCAATTGTTCCTGAATTTGAGAAACCTGTTCCGGCGTGTGTGGATTAAATAAGATCTCCGTAAGCAGGTAATCATCTTCCGAAAGCAGTCCGTGAGCAATATCCATATGTTTCTTGAATGTTGTTCCCGGAGCATCCTGCGGCTTCATTACTGCTGCAAAAACCAAAGTAGAAGCAAAAGGGATAGACAATGAATATGCAATGGTTTCATCATGTTCTTTAAATGTATATTCAAATATCTTCAACCGTAGATTGCTATATAAATCTTTAAAAAAGACCTTTCCCAAATGATCTGATTCTGAAATGATAATCGTATTCTGAGTACTCAAATCACTGAGATTTGCGAATGTCGGGCCAAACATCGGGTGGGTAGAAACGAACGGATGCCCTGCTTTTTGATAAAATTCCGGAAGTCCGGTTTTTACAGAAGCAATATCCGATATGATGCAATTCGCCGGGATGTGCGGCAGTATCATTTCAAATGCTTTTATCGTATATTTGACAGTAGCAGCATTTATAACCAACTCCGGTTTGAACTCATCGACTTCTTCCAAGGTCGTCATACGATAAGTATTGAATACAAATCTCAAACGTTTAGGATCAGTATCGAAAAGGGCCACCTCATGCTGAAAACTAAGGACATCGGCAAAAAAAGAGCCCATTTTTCCAGCGCCAAGAATAAGTATTTTCATCGTTTTTTTATTTATTCAATATATTCATTTGTTGTCTTACCGATTCTTCATGTATCGCCTGCAGAACCGATTTCATAAATTCGCCGTCCATATCCATATCGATTGCCTGACTGATGCGTTTACTTAAAATTTCATCATAACGAGTCGGTTGCAATACGGTCATATCATGTTCTTTTTTGTATTGACCTATTTCTCGGGATACGCGCATACGTTTAGCCAATAACTCAAGCAATTGATTATCCAATTCATCGATCTGTTTTCTAAGTTCGGCCAAATTTTCGGTTGTTTGAGTTGTCTCCCGGATAACCAACATATTCAAAATAAAATTAAGTACATCCGGCGTTACTTGCTGATTCTTGTCACTCCAAGCACAATCCGGATTACAATGAGATTCGACAATCAAGCCATCAAAGCCCAAATCCATAGCCTGCTGACAAAGAGGGGCTACAAGATCACGTTTCCCTCCGATATGACTCGGATCACAGATAATGGGTAGATTGGGGAAACGACGACGAAGTTCGATCGGAATATGCCACTGTGGCAGGTTACGATATAGACGTTTGTCATACGAACTGAACCCGCGGTGTATTGCTCCGATGCGATGAAGTCCGGCATTGTAGATACGTTCTATGGCTCCAATCCAAAGTTCAAGGTCAGGGTTAACCGGATTTTTGATTAGGATAGGAATATCAACACCTTTAAGGGCATCCGCAATTTCTTGTACTGCAAAAGGATTGGCCGTAGTACGAGCTCCGATCCAAAGAATATCAATACCATGTTTTAATGCTTCAAAAACATGATGTTGGTTTGCGACCTCTGTGGCTGTGTACATGCCGGTAGTCTCTTTTACTTTTTTCAACCAACTCAATCCTTCGGTTCCAACCCCTTCAAAACCTCCGGGTTTTGTACGCGGTTTCCAGATACCGGCACGGAATATTTTTATTCCTTGCGATGCAAGGTCTTTTGCCGTCTCCAGCACTTGTTCTTCGGTCTCGGCACTACAAGGGCCTGCTATTATAAGAGGACGTTTTGGCTCTATACCGGGTAATAAAATAGACTCGAAATTTAATGTCTCTGTCATGATCTTATGCTTTTTATTATTTAATACGATTTTTTATTCTTTCAAGGGCTTCCGATAAAGTTGTTTCATTGGCACATAACGAAATACGTATATACCGATCTCCCAAACTTCCGAAAACAATACCGGGAGTTATAAAAACATGCGCTTCATACAAAACTTTATCGGCAAGTTCCGAACTATTGGCTACATGGTCTGGAATTCTTGCCCAAAGAAACAGTCCTGTTTGCTTCGGATCAAAAGAACATCCCAAATTATTGACAATCTCTTCAGCTAATGCCCGACGTTTCCGATATATAGCGTTTATTTCTTCATACCATTCCGGCCCGGACGATAATGCTGTTACAGCAGCTTTCTGCATAGGACGGAATGTCCCTGAATCGATATTGCTTTTCACTCGTAGAATCCATTCTATAAATTGAGGATTCGAAGCCAACATCCCGATACGCCAACCGGGCATATTATGAGCTTTGCTCATCGAGTTCATCTCAATACAAATATCCTTGGCTCCCGGTATAGAAAGAATACTTAGCGGTTTGTCGTTGAGTATAAAACTATACGGATTATCATTAACAATGACGATATTATGTTTTTTACCGAATGCAACCAGTTTCTCGAAAAGAGAAATCGACGCCGGAGTACCGGTTGGCATATGCGGATAATTAACCCACATCAATTTCACATTCGAAAGATCATTTTTTTCGATGGCGTCAAAATCGGGTAGCCAACCATTCTTTTCAGTCAGTTCATAAGGAATGACATTCGCTTCGGCCAATTTGCTGACAGAGGTATATGTCGGATATCCGGGATTAGGGACCAAAACTCCATCTCCACGATTCAAAAAGGCCAATGATACATGCAAGATACCCTCTTTAGAACCAATCAGCGGCTGTATTTCGGTGCGCGGATCCAAATCTACATTATACCATTTTTTATACCATTTTGAGAAAGCTTCTCTTAACGCCGGAATTCCGACATACGGCTGATAACCATGAGCATCATCTCTCCGGCTATCTTCACATAAAGTCTCTATTGTCCGTGCATGAGGTGGACGGTCGGGACTTCCGATTCCCAGATTTATAACGTTCAACCCTTTTGCATTCATTTCGGCTACTTCTTTCAATTTTTTCGAGAAGTAATATTCTTTAATCTGCCCCACACGGTTAGCCGGGACAATATTATTAGAGTTTTTTTGTAAATTCTGCATATTCACCTTGTATTTTAAAATCTTTAGTCAATGGTTTGATTGCTTCTAATGATTGTTTATATCGCGTATAGTCGGTAAACGTTATATCGACGTAAAACCGATATTCCCATTCTCTACCTATAATAGGCAAGGATTGTATCTTCGTAAGATTTATATCATAAAACGACAATATCGTCAACACTTTCGATAAGCTGCCATTGGTGTGGGGAAGTGTAAAAATAAGCGATGCTTTGTTAATGCTCTGACGATCGATAAGATCATCACGCTGCCAACTGTCGGCCAAGACCAAAAAACGAGTGAAATTCCGTTTATTTGTTTCTATTCCTGATTCCAGAATATTCAAACCATACATTTCTGCCGCCAAACGACTGCAAATAGCCGCATGCCCCTTAAGCGATTTTTCTTGTATTTCCCGGGCACTGGCAGCGGTATCGTCTTTTTCCACAATTTTTATATTGGGAAGTTTATTCAAAAACTCTTCGCACTGCATCAACGCGATCGGATGAGAATTTATCTCAGATATATTTTCGAGAGTTTCTCCCGGAAGAGCTGCAAGAACATGAGAGATTCGCAATTTGTATTCTCCGATAATAGTCAGATCACTTTTTCGGAGTAACTCATGATTCTGCAAAAGAGATCCGGCAATCGTATTTTCTATGGCCATTATTCCCAAAAGAGAATCATCCTTACTCATTTTCTCAAACAACTGGGCAAAAGTTAAACAGGGTTCGACCTCGACCTCTTCGCCAGAAAAATAAGATCGGGCAGCCATTTCATGATAACATCCCGGAATACCTTGTATTGCTATTTTTTTCATTTTTAAAATTTTCTGATTAAAAAAAATCCCACTCTTTAAATGAAAGGTGGGATACATTTATAATTTTATATCGGGTATGCAGAATCCCACCTTATGTATTCATAAAGTAATAAAAAAAATAAAAGTAAAATCGTTGAAAAGTTTTCATAACCAATTATTCTATTAATAAAAAATCCCGCGTTCGAGCGGGATTTTCTAAACATTATATATTATTTTGTAATAAAATCCCGTTCTACTTCACTTTAAAGTAAAAATAAAAATAAAAATATGTAAAGTTAATAGTGCTCATCATGTAACAATGTTATTTTTACGGCTACAAAAGTAATGAATTGTTTTTTCAATCAAAATATTTTTGTCTTTTTTTTGCATTATGAATAAAAATATTTTTATTTGCTATTCGAAAATGCTCATTGAATTAATATATCAAACCTACACGGGATGAAACAAATGTCCTTTTTAGAACATTTTTTCTGCCCAACAGACTTTTTTTTATACACCAAGATTTTGTACCTTCGTATCCAATTTTAAGTTGGATTAATCAAAGAGGGAATAATAATATAGAAAATTACTTTTTCTGATCATATAATAAGAATAAGTATTTTCTTGAAAAATAATCCAATGAGTATTGATTATGCAACAGACTTTATTTAGAAGTGCGCATATTACGATGATTGATTAACTGATAATAATAATTTAAGTAAGCGGATATACAAAGTTCAATACTTTGTAAATCCGCATAGTTTTTATAAACTTGGAAGGAATTAAACAAGAAATTAAGTTGGTAAACGACAAAACAGATGTAACCCTATAATTTCTTAGTAACTCTTGACAACAAATATAGAGGCCTTTTGTAGATGAAGAGTAAATATAGAAACCTGTTCTTAATCTTTGGTATAGTAGCGATAGCGGCTATGCTATTTACTTTCGATATTTCTTACAAAGAATTGATCGAAAGTCTACGCAGAGCCGGGATGAGTTTCCCAATTATCGTAATACTATGGGCATTGATCTATTTATTAAATGCCAGCGCATGGTATATCATTATCCATGACGGATTTCATGGTGGAAAAATTCCTTTCTGGAAAGTATATAAATATACGGTAACAGGTTTTGCTCTAAATTCTACCACACCCGTCGGATTGATGGGAGGGGAGCCGTATCGCATTATGGAGTTGACCCCATATGTCGGAGTCGAAAAAGCAACCTCAAGCGTAATTTTATACGTAATGATGCATATCTTTTCTCATTTTTGCTTCTGGCTGTTTTCCATATTACTTTATATAATACTGTACTTCAGACATCTTGAAGTCGGACTATGCATTTTTCTGGCAGTAGCCGGAGCGTTCTGCCTTTTGGGAGGATACTTCTTCTTGAAAGGATATAAAACAGGGTTGACTCGCAAAGGAATAGCACATCTCGGCAAAATACCTTTTTTAAAAAATTGGGCCAAAGGTTTTGCTGAACGCAAACAAGAAGTTTTGGAACGCATCGATCACCAAACCGCAGAATTACACAGCAAACATCGCATAACATTTTACTCGTCGTTAGGCGTAGAATTTTTCGCACGAATTCTTTCATGTGCGGAAATTTACTTTATATTGCTTATTTTTACACCCGAAGTAAGTTATGGAGATTGTATCTTGATATTGGCTTTTACTTCACTATTTGCTAATGCACTTTTTTTCCTACCTATGCAAGTGGGAGGGAGAGAAGGAGGTTTGGCATTGGCAGTAGGAGGTTTGGCTATGCCATATGCCTATGGAGTCTATATGGGATTGATTATGCGTGTGCGAGAACTGATATGGATCATTATTGGAATCGGATTGATGAAATTAGGGAACCGCAACCTCGTTCCCGAAAAAGAATGTCAATAGAATAAAATATGCTGTTCGATTCATTGAAAGAGAAGATAAAACAAACCCTAAAATCGGAAGATACAGAGGGATTCTTTGAAATCTATGTTACCCGATCTTGTGGCTATTTATGGGCACTGCTTTTTCGCAAATTGCATGTGCACCCGAATGTGGTAACAATTATTTCCATTATTTTAGGCGTTTTGGCAGGATATATGTTTTATTACGATGACTTATATCATGCCATCTGGGGCATCATATTATTAATATGGGCAAATTGGTATGATTGCGCCGATGGGCAACTGGCTCGAATGACCAATCAAAAAAGTCTATTGGGGCGCATTCTCGATGGATTTGCTGGAGATCTATGGTTTTTTGCCATCTATATTTTTATTTGTTTGCGCCTTACCCCACAATGGGGAATATGGATTTGGGTATTGGCTATTTTCTCAGGATTTATATGCCATAGCAAACAATGTGCTTTATCAGACTATTACCGGAATGTCCACATATTTTTTCAGAAAGGCGGAAAATGTTCCGAACTCGATTCTTCAGTAGAAGAAAAGAAAAAAATGCATGCACTTTCGTGGAAATCAAACTGGTTCGAAAAAATATATCTGTTTTTCTACATACGTTATACCCGAAGCCAGGAACGGATGTCTCCAGCTTGCCAGAAATTATTATCGGCAATAAAGGCTCGTTATGGAACACAACTCCCGACCGAACTTCGAGAAAGTTTTCGTGCCAAGAGTAAACCGTTAATGAAATACACCAATATCCTTACATTCGACACAAGGGCCATTGTATTATATATATCGGTATTGATCGGTGAACCGTGGATATTTTTTGTATTTGAAGCAACAATTCTTAACTTGCTCTTCTTTTATATGCGGTACAAGCATGAAAAGTTATGTAAAGAGATAGAAACAGAGTTTTGTAAATAAAAAAGAGTTATTTAATTGATATGGAAAAAGCACGGAATATAGCATTGCTCTTGGCAGGAGGATATGGCGAACGGATGCATGCCGATATTCCTAAGCAATTTATTTCACTTCGTGGGAAACCTGTAATCTTACATACGATACAGGCTTTCGAACGACATCCTCAGATAGACGAAATTGCAATCGTATGTCAGGATGAATGGAAAAATTATATCTATCGACTAATAAAAAACAATCATTTACAGAAAGTAAAACATATTTTTAAAGGAGGACCAGATAGTCATACATCGATTCATAATGGAATCGATAATCTATACCAGACCGGTAACCCGGATACAGACATTGTTTTAGTACATGAAGCTGTCCGTCCTTTAATTTCGGCACGAATCATTTCCGACTGCATTTCTGTGTGTCGGGACAAAGGCAATGCAATAACAGCAATTCGCGACAACGAAGCAGTAATGTATAGTATAGACGGGATCGCTTCTGAACAATGCTACCCTCGAGAATGGATGTATCGGGCTCAAACTCCGCATACATTTTTCTTATCCGATTTAAAAAAAGCATACAACGAGGCCGATCACCGCAATCTCAAATCTCAATCACTTTATACATTAATGGCTGAATTGAAATACGGTCCGCTCTATATAGTAAAAGGAGATCGCCGCAATTTGAAACTGACTTATCCTGAGGATTTTCGTATTGCCGAAATAATGTTGGATATTAAAATTTGAAATATAACTTTTTACGATCAATAAATTTATATTGATCGTAGAAATAAGAACTGAGATAAAAAAGAATTATAAAATTGAATGTGTGATTTATAAAAGAGAACAATCGTTATGGGAAAAGAAATGTCAAACAGAATACAGACTTCATTTCTTAGTAAAGCTGAAAAAATGGCATTAGTCTGGCTTGCAAAAAAACAACCGCGTTGGGTTACGTCCGATTTCTTAACATTTTTGGGCGTGTTCGGCGCGATAGTTTACGCTTTAGGATGTATCCTGGCAAACTGGAACGTCATGTATTTATGGCTAAGTTCATTTGGAATCGTTTTGAATTGGTACGGAGATAGTTTAGATGGCACTTTAGCCCGTGTAAGAAATACCCAGCGACCTATATATGGTTTCTTTATAGACCATACGCTCGATGCCTTGACTATCGGAATCATGTGTGTCAGCGCAGGACTTTCACCCATGTTCCGTTTAGATATTGCACTATTGGTATTGGCCGGATATCTGACCCTTTCTGTCTATACATATATTACGACTATTTTGAAAGAAGAATTTCGACTGACATATAGCAGTTTCGGACCGACGGAGTTTCGATTAGTAGTAATATTGATGAACACCCTATATATTTATACACCATGGTCGAAAGTTCAATATAATATATGCGACAAACAATTCGGTATATTTGATATTTTAGGCTTCGCTATTGCCATTTTCCTTTTTATAATTTATTTTGTCCAATTTGCAAAAGACCGTCGAGAGTTATCAATGCGAGATCCGTTGAATCCTTATAAATCTAAAGAAGAATAAGAATATACAGCAGAATAGTAATTTTTGAAATTTTATTTCCTAAAAGGAATATACCTATTTCTGATTTTGCGTATCTTTGGATAAAAATAGGAGGGTAAACAGAATGGAAGCCATAAAAGAAAAACTTTATGAAGATATTTCTTCAGTATTTATAAACGCCATAGAAAAAATAAAAACTGAAGAAAGTTGCATGACAGATATGTATATATGTGTAAAATATGACGATCTGTCGCTTATTATTTATGATGACTCCGAAAATATCCTACTGCAAGAAACAATCGACAATTGGAATGATTTAAAAGAAAATTCTGAAAATTTTGAAGAAGCAGTTATCGAATCTTTAAAATATGTCCTAAATACAGAAGATCTGAGACAAAAATTTGAAACTCTCGATTTCGTAGGACCATTTTCCATAATTTTGGTCGACGAAAATTTCGAGCAAATTTGCGAATTAGCAACATATGATAAAGACATGATCTATTTAGAAGATAATTTTCTGGATAAAATAGATAAAGAATTGGATGAGTTTTTCGAAAAATTAATGTCTGACGTAAAATGATTTAACACATTACCCCAATATATCTTTGTTACTATTCCCCGACAGACGATCTGTCGGGGAATAGTTTTATAATACAAAATCTCTCATCCCTATTTTAGTGAATCAAAAGATTTCTCTTTTTAGTTAATCTTTGTGAATGTAATTGTCAGATAAAAAAATAGTTTATACTTTTGTATTGAATTAAAATTTGTAATCATTACAAATATAAAATGAAAAAAGAAAAAGGATATACAAGATTGGTCGCTAATGGTATAAAACCTTCATTACAAAGAATCGCCATTATGGACTATTTGATCGGAAATGAAAATCACCCTACGGTAGAAATGATTTTCAGTGAATTATATCCTAACATTCCTACTCTTTCACGCACAACAGTATACAACACATTAAAAATACTTGTAGAACAAGGAGCCGTACAAATGTTGACCATTGATGACAAAAATTGTCGATATGACGCCAATATAGCTCCCCATGCACATTTTAAATGCAACAGATGTGGATGTATAAAAGATTTGCCGATAAAAGAAGAGAATATATTTGGAGAAAATTTGGGAGAAATAAAAATTACAGAAACCCAGATTTATTGCAAAGGTTATTGCAAACAATGCCAAGAAAATATAGATACAAACATAAATTAATTAAATTCAAATTCTTACATTATGAAAAAGAAATTTATTTGCACAGTTTGCGGTTATGTTTATGAAGGTGAAGAAGCTCCAGAATTTTGCCCACAATGTAAACAACCTAAAAGTAAATTTAAAGAACTTGTTGAAACAGAAGGTGCATTGCAATTTGTTGACGAACATGTATTAGGTATTGCCAAAGGTGTTGATGCCGAAATTTTAGAAGGACTAAATGCTCATTTTACGGGAGAATGCACAGAGGTGGGTATGTATTTGGCCATGAGTCGTCAGGCAGACCGTGAAGGTTATCCCGAAGTAGCAGAAGCATTCAAACGCTATGCATGGGAAGAAGCAGAACATGCAGCAAAATTTGCCGAATTATTAGGTGATGTTGTATGGGATACTAAAACAAACTTGAAAAAACGGATGGAAGCTGAAGCCGGAGCTTGCGAAGACAAAAAAAGAATCGCAACATTGGCAAAACAACAAAACTTAGATGCAATCCACGATACTGTCCATGAAATGTGCAAAGACGAAGCACGTCACGGAAAAGGTTTCGAAGGATTATACAATCGTTATTTCAAAAAATAAAGACATATTATAATAATGTTTTTAAACTCCGCTTATCTTTAAATAAGCGGAGTTTTTTTTATAATTCGGTATTTATTCGCTTTTTCTTTAAGTAATATTTTGCAAGAAAATATAGATTATTAAAAATTATCTGTATTTTTGCGCATCTCACCTACGTAATGGGAAAACAATATAACGTGCAGCAAGACATTTATAGCCTCCGCTGGACACGTTATATTGTGTTTTTATAAAAGTAGGTGAGATCACTTTTATCAGCGGAGGTTTTTTACAAAAATATAGAAATCTATTATGAAAATAATAAATCTCGTTGATGAATTAACCAAATTGCAACCATTTTTATATCGGTTCGCATATTTGTTGACCAAAGATAACGAGGCAGCAAAAGATCTGTTACAAGATACTTTGCTTAAAACATTAGAACACAAAGAAAGGTTCATCAAAAACACCAATTTAGGTGCTTGGATGTTTACCGTTATGAAAAATACATTTATCAACGACTATCGCAAACATCTGTTAACGAAAAAATTGGTTTGTCGTATAGATGAACTTATATCGGAGCCATATATAATAGACGGAACCGATGCAAATTATGATTTGGAATGGATAAATAAAGTTATCGCAGAAATGAGTAAAGGAAATCGTATAATTTTTGGCTTGTATTTATCAAACTATCAATACGATGAAATCGCTAAAAAACTAAATATTCCCCTCGGTACGGTAAAAAGCCAAATTCACAACATAAAAATCTCTTTAAAGAAACAGTTAAAAGAACTGAGATAAGCAATAAGACAATATCGATGAAACTTTCCCGCAGCTTTGCTTGTACAAATGATGTTTTGTTATAATTTTGCATAACTATATTTCTCTGCCATAATATGCGAGAAATTCAATGGTTATTTAAATTAAAAAAATAAAATATGTACAGAACTCATACGTGTGGGGAGTTGCGTATTTCCGATAAGGATAAAAACGTAACATTAGCCGGTTGGGTACAACGAATACGAAAAATGGGAGGGATGACTTTCATTGATATTCGTGACCGTTACGGTATTACTCAATTGGTATTTAATCATGAGAATGATCCGGAACTTTGCGATCTGGCGAATAAATTAGGAAGAGAATTTGTAATTCAAGTTTCCGGAATCGTAAAAGAAAGATCGAACAAAAACAAAAATATACCGACCGGAGATATAGAACTGATTGTCAACAATCTGGTTATATTGCACTCTTCGGAAATTCCCCCTTTTACAATTGAAGATGAAAGTGATGGTGGAGATGATTTGCGAATGCAATATCGTTATCTGGATTTAAGGAGAAACTGCGTCCGGAAAAATTTAGAATTACGCCACAAAATAGCTTTTGAGGTCCGTAAATATCTTGATCAGCAAAATTTCCTTGAAATAGAAACTCCCATGCTGATAAAATCTACACCCGAAGGGGCTCGAGATTTTGTCGTACCCTCAAGAATGAATCCGGGAGAATTTTATGCCTTGCCACAATCTCCACAAACATTCAAACAATTATTGATGGTTTCCGTTTTTGACCGTTATTTTCAAATTGTAAAATGTTTCAGAGACGAAGATTTGCGAGCTGACAGGCAACCGGAATTTACACAAATCGACTGTGAAATGTCATTTGTCGAACAAGAAGATGTCTTGAACATTTTTGAAGGAATGATCAAACACCTTTTCAAAGAAATCAAACAGATCGATTTCAAAGACCCTTTCCCAAGAATGACATGGGCCGATGCCATGAAATATTACGGAAGCGATAAGCCCGATTTGCGTTTCGGAATGCAATTTGTCGAACTGAAGGATCTGACTGAAGGAAAAAATTTCGGAGTTTTTGACAATGCCGAATATGTTGCCGGTATCTGTGCCAAAGGCTGTGCCTCATATACGAGAAAACAACTGGATGAACTTACGGAATTTGTAAAACGTCCTCAAGTTGGCGCCAAAGGCTTGGTATATGTCCGTTATGACGAAAACGGATCATTTAAATCATCCGTAGATAAATTCTATACAGCAGAAGATTTAAAGAAATGGGCAGAACGGTTCAATGCCAATCCCGGAGATTTAATTCTAATTCTTGCCGGTGAAAAAACCAAAACACAAAAGGCTCTTTGTGAATTACGTCTTGAAATGGGTACTCGGTTGGGATTACGCGATAAAAATAAATTTGCACCATTATGGGTTATCGATTTTCCATTATTGGAGTGGGACGAAGAAACCCAACGTTACTATGCTATGCATCACCCATTTACATCGCCCAATCTTAATGACATAGATTTACTGGATAGCGACCCCGGCAAAGTGAGAGCCAATGCCTATGACATGGTATTCAATGGCGTCGAATTAGGTGGCGGATCTATCCGAATACACGATAGCGAACTGCAAGACAAAATGTTCAGAATCCTCGGATTCACCGAAGAAAAAGCCCAATACCAATTTGGATTCTTGATAAATGCATTTAAATATGGTGCCCCGCCTCACGGAGGGTTAGCGTTCGGATTGGATCGATTGGTCTCTCTATTTGCAGGATTAGATTCGATCAGAGACTGTATAGCTTTCCCCAAAAACAATTCTGGTCGAGATACCATGAGTGGAGCCCCGTCAGTATTAGACGAATCACAATTAGAAGAATTACAATTGAAACTGGATATCCACGACAAATAATTGCAGAGATGAAAGTTCGTGATATAATACAAGCCATAGAAGAAGTAGCTCCGCTGCCTTTACAAGAAGAGTATGACAATGCCGGTTGGCAAGTAGGAGATAAGGACAGCGAAGCTACCGGAGTACTTTTATGCATAGATGTTACCGAAGAAGTTGTCGATGAAGCCGTCAACTTAGGCGCAAATTTAATTATATCACACCATCCTTTGCTTTTTAAAGGTATCAAATCCCTTACCGGAAAAAATTACATAGAAAGGACTATTATAAAGGCTATCCGTCATCGCATTGCGATTTATGCATCTCATACAAATTTAGATAACGCTTGGTCTGGAGTCAATTTCAAAATGGCAGAAAAGCTCGGGTTGACCAATCTGTCTATTCTGATGCCGCAAAATAGGAAATTATTGAAGTTGGTTGTATATGTTCCCACAGATCATGCAACCTCTGTAAGAGAGGCTCTATTTGCAGCCGGATGCGGAAATATCGGAGATTATGATCTATGTAGTTATAACAGTAAAGGAGTAGGCACTTTTCGTGCCGGACCCGATACGCACCCATACTGTGGAACCATAGGCAATTTACATCAAGAAGAAGAAGTCAGGATCGAAACTGTTCTTCCTGAATATCTAAAAGAGAATATCACACAAGCACTTCTAAAAGTTCACCCTTACGAAGAGCCCGCATTTGATTTTGTCAAAATAGAGAATCAATGGATAAAGTCAGGATCAGGAGTAATTGGCGAACTTTTATGTCCTATGGACGAAATGGATTTTCTACAACGTACCAAAACTGTATTTCATGCCGGATGCATAAAATACTCGAATCTACGAAACCGAAGAATTCGCAGAGTCGCGTTATGCGGAGGGGCAGGAGCATTCTTAATACCTCAGGCAATAGCCTCGGATGCAGATGTTTTTATTACAGGGGAAATCAAATATCATGACTATTTCGGATACGATGAACATATCTTATTGACAGAAGTAGGACATTATGAAACTGAACAATATACAAAAGATATATTTTGTGATATTATTACAAAAAAATTCCCTACCTTTGCAATTCATTATACAAAGGTAGAAACAAATCCGATAAATTATTTGTAAGCATGGCTACTGATAAGACAAAAGTTGAAAAAGAATATACAGTGGAAGATCGATTAAAAGCACTGTACGAATTACAAACAATGCTCTCGGAGATCGATAGAATCAAAACTTTAAGAGGTGAGCTTCCGTTGGAAGTTCAAGACCTTGAAGATGAGATTGCCGGTCTTGAAACTCGTGTCCAAAACTTTCATACAGAAATAGAAGAGTTGCAATCTGCTATTGCGGCAAAAAAGGTTGAGATACAAAATGCTCAGACCCTGATCGATAAATATACAGCACAGCAAGACAATGTAAGAAATAACCGAGAATTTGATTTTCTCACCAAAGAAATTGAATTCCAGACACTGGAAATCGAACTTTGTGAAAAACGTATTAAAGAATTCTCCGCACAAGAAAAAGCCAAAAAAGAAGAAGTCGAAAATTGTCAGACCCTTCTTGAAGAACGAAGAGCAGACTTACTTGAGAAAAAAGGTGAATTGGACGAAATTGTAGCTGAAACGAAGCAAGATGAAGAGAAACTCCGTGAAAAAGCTAAAAAATTAGAACAGCACATCGAACCTCGTTTATTGGCGGCTTTTAAAAGAATCCGGAAAAATGCAAGAAACGGACTGGCGGTTGTCTATATCCAGCGTGATGCTTGCGGTGGTTGTTTCAATAAAATTCCGCCTCAAAGACAGCTTGACATCAAATTACGGAAAAAGATCATCGTTTGCGAATATTGTGGCCGTATCATGATCGACCCGGAATTGGCAGGCGTTAAAGAATAAAAACGTAATTAACAAATCTTATTTATATGAACCGGACAATTATATTGCCCGGTTTTTTTGTAGAAAATCATATTCCGGAATCTCTTCAAGAAACACATATGACTGATTTTTATAATCTATCTGGCAACAATAGTGATTTTTTCCGTTTGATACGATTAAATATTCGACTTGCAGTACAATATTATATCTCACGATTTGATCAAAAACATCCTGTGAAATAGAAATATGGGGCGCTTTATATTCAACAATCACGCACGGCATCCCTTCTTGTGAGTATATTACGGTATCGCATCGCCGTTTTCGACCATTCAAACAAAGCGAAATTTCATTTCCGATTCTTCCGCTCGGATATCCTTTGCAAGAGATAAGATAATTTACAAAATGCTGTCTGACCCACTCCTCAGGAGTAAGCAAAATATATTTTTTTCGTAAAGGATCAAAAATAAAATACTTGCCGTTATCTTCCTTTAATTTATATTCAAAAGTCGGTAAATTTAACGCTATCATAAGAGATATTATTTGCTCCGGAAGTTATTATTAAGTATTTTTACTTCAAAATTACAGAAAAATGAAGACAAAACAAGAAATTGTCCAGAATTGGTTACCACGCTACACGAAACGAAATGTAAAAGATTTTTCTAAACACATTTTATTGACCAATTTCTCTAAATATGTCGAAATATTTGCACAACATTTCAATGTCCCGATCTTAGGAGAAGACGGAAATATGCCCAACGCTTCGGCCGAAGGAATTACAATTATCAATTTTGGAATGGGCAGTGCAAATGCAGCCACGGTCATGGACTTATTGAGTGCCGTAGCTCCTAAGGCCGTCTTATTCCTTGGAAAATGCGGAGGTTTGAAGAAAGTAAACAAACTGGGAGATTTTATTCTTCCCATAGCTGCAATACGAGGTGAAGGTGCCTCTAACGACTATTTTCCACCCGAAGTACCGGCCTTACCCGCTTTCAGTTTACAACGAGCCGTATCGACTACTGTACGAAATCATGGAAAAGATTATTGGACAGGAACTGTGTATACCACCAACAGAAGAGTCTGGGAATATGACGACACATTCAAAGAATATTTAAGAAAAACACGAAGTATGGCCATTGATATGGAAACCGCAACGTTATTTACGGTAGGGTTTGCCAATCAAATTCCGACAGGCGCACTTCTATTGGTAACCGACCAGCCGATGATCTCGACAGGGGTCAAGACAGAAGAAAGTGACAGGAGGGTTACACAAAAATATGTAAACGAACACGTAATGATCGGAATAGAGTCTTTAAAAATGATTATAGACAAACGTACTACTGTAAAACACCTGCGATTCGAAGAAGAATAAAGAAATCTTGGAATTAGTGTTATGGCAAAAAAAGGTTCAAATACATATTTGGAAATAATATCCGATATAAAAAAGAAAAATTTCAAACCTGTTTATTTTCTAATGGGTGAGGAATCTTATTATATCGATCTCATCACTGACTCGATCATAGATAATGCTTTGGATGAAACAGAAAGAGATTTCAACCAAACTATCGTTTACGGAATCGACGTAGATATACCTACAATTATCAATGCAGCAAAACGGTATCCGATGATGGCTGCCAGACAATTAGTAGTAGTGAAAGAGGCTCAGATGCTAAAAGGATTAGAAGACTTGCAATATTATTTGCAAAAGCCTCTAATGAGTACGATCTTAGTATTCAATTACAAAAACGGGAGTCTGAAAAACAAAAAACTATTGGCCGAACTCAATTCTGCAGGCATTGTATATGAATCAAAAAAATTATATGATTATCAATTACCAAACTTTATAACCAATTATGTTGCCGAGAAAGGCCTTTCTATCGAACAAAAAGCGGTTGCTATGCTTAGCGATGCGATAGGTAGTGATTTAAACAGATTAACCCGAGAATTAGAAAAACTTTCTATTATCTTACAAGGAAATGCCCAACGAATAACAGCCGAACTGATAGAAAGCCATATTGGTATCAGTAAAGATTTTAACAACTTTGAATTACTCAATGCTTTTATTGTCAAAGACATATATAAAGTCAACCAAATTATTGACTATTTCGAAAAGAATCCCCGATCAAATCCCCTGATCTTAACCATTAGTGTCTTATTTAATTTTTATGCCAATTTAATGCTCGTATATTACATCCAAGATAAATCTGAGTCTAATATCATGGCAGAATTGAAATTGCGGAATATTTTCCAGGCAAGGGACTATTTGACAGCAATGAAAAACTACAATGCATATAAATGTGTAAATATAATATCCTATATTCGAGAATACGATGCAAAATCGAAGGGGATAGAAAATGCTTCGGGGACAACAGATGCTGCATTACTGAAAGAGCTTGCATATAAAATTCTACATTAAAATTTAGATTTTCCTTTTTTAGACTTTGACTCCTTATTTCATTTTGTAGTCAAAGTTTTTTTATCAATAAAAAATTTACATTTATACACAAATAGGGCGTAATATAAATATACAATCATATATTTACATATATACATCTAATACAATATTACTGATTTACAAAATTAATTTACATGTATAACAAAAAAGCTATATTTGTATATGATATTAAAATCATTGAATACAACATAATTATTCCATTTTATAATAAGTTGAAAATCAAAATAAAAACTAATCATATATAAAGCTATACTTTATATAAATATCTTCATACAACAGCCATCACGATTTAGACTTTCATATCTCACAATAATACTATCATAAATAATTTATATTCAATAATATATATTGATTTATTAAAGTAATACTTAAATATATTATTTAGATTTATTACTATTCGATTTACAATGTGATATATTATTATACATCATTGGTAAACATTTGTAATTTGCAAAAATAAAACATATCAATTATATTTGTAAACCGTACAATTTCATATTTGTAAATAGAGAAAATTCAATGATGAATAATCGTATAAAACAAATTATCGAACACGAAAAACTAACGGATGCAGAATTTGCAGATCGGACAGGTATAAAGCGTGCGACATTATCCCACTGTCTGAACGGACGGAATGATGTAAGTAAAGATATTATATTGAAAATACACAATGCCTATCCTCAAATTTCGGTAAATTGGTTAATGTTTGGCGAAGGAGAACCATACATAAGAGAAAAAACAAAAACTCCGGGATCATTATTTGACGAGATTTGGATGAAATCGGACAATTCTTCTGACGACACAAAATATGCCAAGGATTCTCAGTTAAGTATAGAAGAGATAAATTCCGATTTAGCGAATAAAACTGAGTCTGAAAAGAATGAGAACCAGGATATAGCGACACAAAAAAAACAGAATAATAGAAAAGTTGTTAAAATTATGGTCTTTTATTCCGATAACACGTTCGAAACCTTCTCTTCAGATTTTTTCGATAAGTAATAAATTTTACTATCTCATCGAACTATTATATCTTTGTGGAGAGAATGAAAAACAAGATATCCAATGAAAAAGCATATTCTTGACTTGAAAGTAACCGAAAATTCGAGGTTACATAAAAATTATGTTTTACTTAAATTTACAACAATCGATGGGTCACCTCTTCCTTTAATGGAACCCGGACAATTTGCAGAAGTTCGTGTTGATGGCTCTCCCTCGACTTTTCTAAGACGCCCGATATCGATAAATTACATAGACAAAACGAAAAATGAACTTTGGCTGTTAATTCAGTTGGTTGGAGATGGAACTCGGAAATTGTCGACCGTTACTCCAGGAGAAACCGTTAATATGGTATTACCGTTAGGAAACACATTTACAATTCCTGAAGAGAAAACCACTCGAATGTTGCTTATCGGCGGAGGTGTTGGAACAGCCCCAATGCTATATTTAGGGAGTATATTGAAACAACAAGGATATAATCCGTCTTTTTTACTGGGGGCACGTTCTGCTGCGGATATTTTGCAATTAAATGAATTCAAGACATTGGGTGAAGTTTTTCTGACAACAGAAGACGGAAGTTTGGGTGAAAAGGGATATGTAACTCAACACTCTGTTTTGATGAAAAGTAAATTCGATAAGATATATACTTGCGGACCAAAACCTATGATGGTAGCTGTTGCCCAATATGCTAACGCACATGATATAGATTGTGAAGTATCTTTAGAAAATACCATGGCATGCGGCATCGGGGCATGTCTATGTTGTGTCGAAAATACCAAAGACGGTCATGTATGTGTATGTAAAGAAGGTCCGGTTTTCAATACAAATAAATTATTATGGCAGATTTAAATATAAAAATAGGCTCATTAGCACTGAAGAATCCGGTAATGACCGCTTCAGGCACATTCGGTTATGGTTTGGAATTTGCTGATTTTATCGATCTGTCACAATTAGGAGCTATAATCGTAAAAGGTACAACTCTACACCATAGAGAAGGAAATCCTTATCCTCGAATGGCAGAAACACCCTCCGGAATGTTGAATGCTGTCGGTTTGCAAAACAAAGGAGTCGATTATTTCATCCAAGAAATATATCCTAAAATTAAAGACATCGATACCCATATGATCGTCAATGTCTCAGGATCTACAATCGATGATTATGTGGCTACCGCAGAAAAAATAGCCGCATTAGAAAAAATTCCGGCAATAGAATTGAATATTTCTTGTCCTAATGTTAAAGAAGGAGGCATGGCATTCGGTACTTCTTGTAAAAGTGCAGGAAGCGTGGTTAAGGCCGTGCGCAAAGTTTACCCCAAAACGTTGATCGTAAAACTATCTCCAAACGTAACCAATATTGCAGAAATAGCTCAATCGGTAGAAGCAGAAGGTGCAGATAGTGTATCTCTTATCAATACGCTTTTAGGAATGGCTGTCGATATAGAACGGCGTAAACCTGTTTTATCGACGATTACAGGAGGGCTATCCGGAGCTTGTGTAAAACCTATTGCATTGCGAATGGTCTGGCAGGTTGCAAAAGCAGTCAAAATCCCAGTTATCGGATTAGGGGGAATTATGAGTGCTTCGGATGCCATAGAATTTTTGCTTGTCGGTGCAACAGCCGTGCAAATCGGAACAGCCAATTTTATAGATCCTCAGATTTCTGTCAAAGTTATCAAGGGTATCGATAACTATTTAATACAACATGGTTATAATTCGGTACAAGATATTATAGGTATTATATAATAAAAAAAGGCAGCTGTTTGCTGCCTTTTTTTTATATTACAAGTGTTCAAAATCCTTATCCGAATCTACTTATTTTCCGCAATTTATCTTCATCTACAATTTTTATTTTTCGGCCATCTACAATAATAATCTTTTCATTAGAAAAACACGATAATGTCCGTATTGCATTGGAAGTTGTCATATTCGATAAATTGGCAAGATCTTCCCTTGCCATATAAATACTCAAAGTCGCCCCATCTTCTTCAAGACCATAATTATCTTTTAACATAAGCAGTGATTCAGCCAATCTACCCCGAATATGCTTTTGTGTAAGATTTACAGTTCTGGTATCGGATATACCTAAATCCATCGCCAACTCTTTAATGAAAAAATAAGCTAACTGGTTATTTTTCCTGATCTGGGCTTCTAAAATATTCATAGGCAAAAATCCGATCGTTGCAGTTTCAAAAGCCGATGCTGCGGTAACATAATTTTCTCCTGCAAAATATGCCCGATATCCAAAATATTGTACAGGACGTATTAAGCGTATTATCTGATTTCTTCCGCCAACACCTTCTTTAAATATTTTGACTTTCCCTTTAATCAGACACATTAATTGAGTAGCTTTCTCGCCCTCACAATAAATCATCTCATTTTTTTTAAAGGTCTGAATATGAAAATTATCGGTTATGATACGTTTTTCATCAGGGTCTAACAATGCCCACATATCAGCCATATCTTCACGGATGATTGATTCTATTGTGCTTTTTTTGACCATATTTGCTGAATAACACTGTTATATAGCACAAATGTAAATAAAAAAAGTAGAAAGACTTCTTTAAATCTGAAAAAAATAAAAAAAATAGCACATTATACCGTTAGCCGATATTCTCACCCTTTACATAAGAGAAAGATGTATTTATAAATCGGTAGATACAATCTTTCTCTTATAGGTATCGATAAAAATTACAATTCGTTTTCGGTCAAATATTTTTCGGCATCGATAGCCGCTTTACAGCCCGATGCTGCAGCAGTAATGGCCTGACGATAACGAGGATCGGCTACATCTCCGGCAGCAAATACGCCAGGAATATTTGTTGCTGTCGTACCTCCAAAAGTTTTTATATATCCGTTTTCATCGACTTGAAGAGTAGGTATAAATATATCGGTATTCGGCTTGTGGCCTATGGCAAGGAAAAATCCGTCTATGGCAATATCCATATACTCCTCTCGATTTGTTCCTTTGGCTTTTACCAGGTGTGCACCCTCTAAACTACCGTTACCAAACAACCCAATCGTTTGCGTTTCGAAAAGGACTTCGATATTTGGGGTATCCATTACCCTTTTTTGCATTATTTGAGATGCTCTTAAATAATCTTTTCGGACAATCAAATACACTTTGCTTGCCAAATGAGCTAAATATACAGCTTCTTCACAAGCCGTATCACCACCACCAACGACAGCAACGACTTTTTTACGATAGAAGAATCCATCGCACGTAGCACATGCCGAGACACCCAATCCCGCAAATTTTGTCTCATCCGGAAGTCCCAAGTATTTTGCAGAAGCTCCGGTGGCAATAATAATTGTATCGGCTTTTATCTGTTTTTCTCCATCAATTGTCAGCAAATATGGAGCTTTACTGAAATCAACAGCCGTAACAATGCCATAACGGATATCCGTTCCAAAACGAGAAGCCTGTTTTTTCAAGTCTTCCATCATCTCTGTGCCGGAAATTCCTTCCGGATAACCGGGAAAATTTTCTATATCTGTTGTTGTCGTTAATTGTCCTCCGGGCTGTATTCCTTCGTAAAGTACAGGTGCAAGATTTGCTCTTCCGGCATAAATAGCAGCCGTATATCCGGCAGGTCCGGAACCAATAATAAGACAACGGACTTTTTCGATTGTTTCCATATAATTATTTCTTTTATTTAATTCAGGGCTTATCTCAAGTCAATTATTTCGGCTTGAGGATACTTTTTTTTGTCAAAAACAAAAATGGAATTTTGATAGTTCATTCCTGTCTGATACTTAGACAATGTGATTGTCGTTATCGTTTTATTCTTATTATATATCGTTATTCGGGTAGGATATAATTTTTCCGGTTGAATCGATAATGCTATTTTCCGCACATCCGAATTATTCCCGACAGGGATCAATTCTATCATATCATTTCCAGCCTGTTTTCCCTTATAACTATATTTGTATGTTTTTTTATAGTTCGTCAGTATTTGATACGGATTTATGCTCTGCAATTCCGACTCATCCGGATTGCTGAGATTTACCTCTTGTACCGATTTCATATATGACCATTGGTTTTTGCCATCATACCATGTTATTATTTCCGGAGTGATAACTTGGAACTTATTATCCAAAAGTTTCATTTCTCCATTTATTTTATCGGTTACTTTTTGATCCTGATCACGATTATCAAGAGTAAAACGAACCAATACCCCTTTTGAGTTTTTGTATTGGGCAATAACCTTGTCCAATATGATACCGGCTCTATTTTGTGCAAGTACAAAAGGGGCAATCGACAAACAAATAAAAAGAAAAAGTATTTTTTTCATATGCGACTCTACGATTTTAAAGATTCGAGTATTTGCTCTAAATGCAAATCGTCCATAACCAACACTTGTCGGGCCTTGCTTCCCTCAAACGGACCGACAATCCCTGCCGCTTCCAACTGATCCATTATACGTCCTGCGCGATTATATCCGATAGAGAATTTTCGTTGAATCAAAGAGGTCGAACCTTGCTGATTTGCAACAATTAGCCGTGCCGCCTCTTCAAACATCGGATCCCGATCTTTCAAATTGACATCCGATAATCCGGAATCTCCGTTCTCACCAATATATTCGGGTAATAAATATGCTGTCGGGTATGCCTCTTGAGTGCTTATATATTCACACACTTTTTCTACTTCTGGTGTATCGACAAACGCACATTGCACACGTATCAAATCGCTACCTTGAGAGAACAGCAGATCTCCACGCCCGATCAGTTGGTTTGCTCCCGGACAGTCGAGTATCGTTCGGGAATCGATCATAGAAGAGACCTTGAATGCTATACGAGCCGGGAAATTGGCTTTGATCACTCCGGTAATAATATTGGTTGAAGGCCTTTGTGTTGCAATAATCATATGAATGCCGACTGCTCGGGCCAATTGTGCTATGCGGGCAATTGGCAATTCCACTTCTTTCCCTGCAGTCATTATCAAATCGCCGAACTCATCTACAATTACGACAATATAAGGCATATAGCGATGTCCATTATTCGGATTTAGCCTGCGTGCTATAAACTTGGCATTATACTCTTTTATATTACGGGTATGTGCTTTTTTCAACAAATCATACCGATCGTCCATCTCTTTTGTTATAGAATTCAGCGTCTGTACGACTTTGGTTACATCCGTAATAATGGCATCATCTCCATCCGGCAATTTAGCGAGAAAATGTCTCTCGATATTGGCATATATATTGAATTCGACTTTTTTAGGATCGATAAGAACAAATTTTAATTGTGCCGGATGTTTTTTATACAATAAAGATGTAATGATAGCGTTCAGACCCACAGATTTTCCTTGACCTGTCGCACCCGCAACAAGAATATGCGGCATTTTGGCTAAGTCGACCATAAAAATCTCGTTGGTAATCGTTTTTCCCAACGCTACCGGAAGATCGAACTTGCATTCTTGAAATTTTCGTGAAGCAATAACCGAATACATCGAAACGGTCTGCGGATCTTTATTCGGAACTTCGATTCCAATTGTTCCTTTTCCCGGAATAGGGGCTATGATTCGAATTCCTAAAGCAGCCAAACTTAATGCGATATCGTCCTCCAAATTACGAATCTTTGAAATTCGGACTCCCGGTTCCGGAACAATTTCATACAGTGTAATTGTCGGACCTACGGTCGCTTTGATCGAGCTAATGCGTATTCCATAATTCTCGAGCGTTTCGATAATTCGGTTTTTATTCGCATTTTGCTCTTCCATATCGATCTGATGGTCACTACCCTCGTATTTATTCAGAAGATCAAATGTCGGCGCTTTATAATGGGAGAGGTCCAAAGTAGGGTCATATTCTCCCAATTCGTCGCTGTTTGTCGTTTCCTCTTCTTCTTGGACATTTTCTGTTATGACAAATTCGGGTTCTTCCGGTTTATCGTCGTCTTGCATTACATTATTTGTGTCCAATATATCTTCCCGATCCGAAACAATTTCAAAAAAGTTTTTTTCAGGAGAATCTGTACGACAGACATATTCTTCTGCATCAATCGAATCAGAATCCTCTCGATTAGCCGTATCATCGATATCAGTAACAGCGATTGCTTCATTATTAGCATTGGCGATTGCCTCTTCAGGTTTGGCAGAAACCGATTCGGGATCTTTCTTTCGAGAAATATTCCATAAGAATATTTTACGCAAAAACGGTATCGTCTTAGAACTTATTGCCACTAAAAAAATCAAGATTCCGGTCACTATAAGCAATAAAGTCCCGGTCCACCCGATATTGGCTTGCAATAATAACGTCATATAATAGCCATGATATCCTCCTAAAAAAATATAAGAGTCTTTATAACTATCGATAAAGAAAAAACCGCAAATCAGAGAACCTAAAATAATAAGAGAACAAGTATAAACCAATGATTTGGGTATCGAAAAATTTTTGACTTTCATTAGTTTAAGACCGACTCTTACAACAAAAAAAGAAATGAAGAAAGCAGATACCCCAATCCATTGATTGATAAAAAGATCCGATAAATATGCTCCAAAAGCTCCTGTCCAATTACGAATTTCGTTTTTCACACTACTCAATTCGCTTAACGGTAAATTTTCAAGTTTACTTTGATCGGCATCTCCGGTATAGAAAAATGAAAGAAAAGCAATAAATAGATATACACCAAACATGACGCAAAGTATACCTACAACAAAATGAGTCTTTTCGTTTTTTAAAAAATCTGATATTTTTTTGAAAATAGAATCCTCCTTATCTGTGGATATTTTTTCTGTTTTTTTCTTAACCATACTTTACTGTCAATGTATTTTTATATCTCGACAAAAATACAAAAATTTAATCATATACTCTTTTTTTGTCCCGTTATCCTCATGATTTTTTCCAGAAATACGGACTGAAAAGAATCAAGACGGTAAATAGTTCCAATCGGCCTATCAACATATCGAAAGCTAATACCCATTTACCGAATGAAGGGATTATTTCAAAAGAAAAATCCGAACTCATACGGCCAAATCCTGGGCCGACATTACTGATACAAGAAAGCGTACATCCAAAGGCCTCCTCAAATGTCAATCCCAGAGCAGATAATATAAGAGCGCTTATGGCCATGACCAATACATATACAAAAAGGAATGCTAATATCTTGGATACAAGCTCATAAGAGATGACCCGCCTATTGATTCGAACCGGAACGATAGCATTGGGGTGAAGATGTCGATAAAATTCGTTGACTGTATTTTTTAACAAAATCACCATACGTATTGTTTTGGCACCTCCACTTGTTGATCCCCCGCAAGCGCCAAAAAACATAATACAAAATATAATAACATTAAAAAACGGACCCCATTTAGAAAAATCGGCCGTTGCAAATCCGGTAGTCGTAATGCATGTTGACACTTGGAATAGTGCTGTACGAATTGTTTTTTCGACATCCCCATACATTTGTCCGCTAATAAACAAACCTGCGGATATTATAGCCGTAGCTAACAAAACGATAAACAAAAACCATTTGGTTTCTTCATCTTGAAATAATTTTTTATAATTACCTAAGGCTGCATGATAAACTAACGAGAAATTTATTCCTGAAATCAACATAAATACAATGATAACATATTCGATATATGCCGAATCCCAATATGCTATGCTGTTCTGTTTTGTTGAATATCCTCCTGTTGCCGTAGTTGTCATGGCATGACATACAGCATCAAAAAAATTCATCGGTCCCAAAACCAATAGAATTATCAACAATAACGTAATACTTAAATATACTATCCAAAGCCGTTTTGCTGTTTCACTGATTCTTGGTCGAAGTTTATCGTGCGTGATACCCGGAACTTCTGCATTGAACAATTGTATTCCCCCTCCGGAATTCAACATTGGCAAAACCGCCAATGTAAAAAGGATAATCCCCATACCACCAAGCCATTGTATTAAACTCCGCCAAAATAATAGTCCATGAGGTAAACTCTCTATATCGTCCAATATAGAAGCACCGGTCGTCGTCCAGCCTGACATCGTTTCAAAAAAAGCATCTGTAACATTATCGATGCTTCCATGAATAAAAAATGGCAACATACCAAACAGCGAAAAGAAAACCCATGTAGTAGAGACGATTAAGAATCCTTCTCTTTTCCCCATTTGATTACTATGCCTTTTAAAAATACATGCCGAACTTATTCCGACAATTGCTGTAATAGCGACCGTTAATAAGAAAGCTTCTATATCACTTTCATTGTAATATATTGAAATACTCAACGGCAGCAACATAAATAAGGCTTCGAAACATAATAATATGCCTATTATGCGCGCTACTATTCGATAATTTATTTCTGACATGATTATTATGATTAATTAAACAGCTTTCCAATTTTATGTATAGCCGTATCTAAACAAAATACGACAACATGATCATTTGCTTGAATTTGTGTATTACCGTTTACGATAATACCTTTCCCGTTTCTAATCAATCCGCCCAATGTAAGATCTTTAGGTAATGTCAAATCTTTTACGGGAGCTTTTGTTATTTTCGAACCTTCTTTTGCTACCAATTCTGCAACTTCGGCATCCGCTAAAGCCAAACATTTTACATTCGTAGAGTCAGCATCAAGCAATAGCTGGAATATTCTACTGGCTGCAATAAGTTTTTTATTTATGATCGAACCGATATTCAACCCTTCGGCAGTAGAAATAAAAGGAATATTTTCAACTTCGGCAACTGTCTTCGCGACACCTAATCTTTTAGCGGTCAGACAAGCTAAAATATTTGTTTCCGAACTATCCGTAAGAGCGATAAAAGCATCCGTATCTTTTATTCCCTCTTCTTTCAATAAATCGATATCCCTTGCATCTCCATTGATAATAACGGTATCGTGCATTTTTTCCACTAATTTGAAACTCTTTTCCCGATCAGATTCGATCAATTTCATTTTTATGTATTCAGGTGCAATATGGATAAGGCGTATTGCGATGCGGCTACCGCCCATAATCATTACATTACGCACATCGACCTCAATTTTCCCGGTCAATTTACGAATATCTTGTATATGATCCGGAGTTGTGGTAAAATAGACAATATCATTCAATTGTAATTCATCATTACCGCGAGGAATAATTGTTTCTTCATTTCTTTTGATCGCTGCTATATGATAATAATTATCTTGTCGCGTGAGATCGCATAGTTTATGATTAAGTATCTGAGCTTTATCACGCAATTTTACACCGATCAGGATCAATTCTCCATTACACAGTTCAAACCAGTTTCTTACCCACGTCCGTCTTAATGCCGTAACAATTTCCTCTGCAGCCAACATTTCAGGATAGATCAACTCATCGACCCCAAGTTCACGGAAAAAGGCTTTATTTTCAGGCAGTAAATATTCATAATTATCAATACGGGCAACTGTTTTCTTTGCGCCCAATTTCGTTGCTAACGTACATGCTGTAATATTACGAGACTCAAACGGCATAACAGCGATAAACAAATCGGCATTATTAACTCCTGCTTTTTTCAAAACTTTAAATGAAGTAGGAGATCCCACAACGGTCATTAAATTATAGTTGGAATCTATTCTTTGCAATTTTTCTATATCGGCATCGATCAAGATAATATCCTGTTCTTCTTTAGAAAGCAACTTTGCTAAATGAATGCCTACTTCACCGGCTCCCGCAATTATTATTTTCATAAGGAATATTATTTTTTCTTATTTAAAGAATATACTACCATTCACAAGTCAAAAGGGAAAATATACTATCTTCATCCATTCCGCACAATTTATAAAGTTCAGGAATACTTCCGTGTTCAATAAAACTGTCAGGAATGCCTACGCGCTTTATTTTAGGGGTATATCCGTTATCTGCCATAAATTCCATAACAGCGATACCCAATCCGCCTTTTATACTTCCATCCTCGACGGTAACAATCCGTGAATATTTTTTCCCAATTTCATGTAACAACGATTCATCTATGGGTTTTAAGAAAATCATATCATAATGAGCCACCGAGACTCCTTGTTGTTGTGCTCTTATAATGGCTTGCTGGGCCAAAACCCCGATAGGACCGATGCTGATAAGGGCAATGTCTTCTCCATCTGTAATCTTTCGACCTTTTCCTATTTCCAATATCTCGGGCGTACAATGCCATTTTACAAGAGAACCTCTCCCTCGCGGATAGCGAATGGCAAAGGTCCCTTCTTTAGCTTGTGCAGTATACATCAAATGCCGTAAATAATGTTCGTTCATAGGAGAAGCAATAATCATATTCGGAATGCACCTTAAATAAGATAGGTCAAAAGCTCCATGATGAGTTACGCCATCTTCGCCTACAAGACCGGCTCTGTCGAGACAAAAAACAACATGCAAATTTTGTATAGCGACATCGTGTATTATCTCATCGAAAGCCCGCTGCATAAAGGTAGAATAGATATTACAGAAAGGTATTAAACCCTCTTTTGCCAATCCTCCGGAAAAAGTAACGGCATGCTCTTCCGCAATACCGACATCGAATGTCCGATTCGGAAATTCATCCATCATATAATTCATCGAACATCCTGAAGGCATGGCAGGAGTAATCCCTACAATTTTTTCATTCTCTCTTGCCAGTTCTACTAACGTACGGCCAAAAACTTCCTGAAAAAGGGGCGGCATATTATTATCTTTGACAATAAGCCGTTCTCCGGTTATTTTATTAAATCTTCCCGGAGCATGCCATATCGTAGCCGACTTCTCTGCCGGAGCATATCCTTTCCCTTTAATTGTCTTCAAATGCAGTAGTTTAGGACCCGACATCTCTTTTATATCATTCAACACACGAATAATATAATTGACATCATGTCCGTCAATAGGGCCGAAATAACGAATGTTCAAGCCCTCAAAAATATTCTGATGCTTACTGATCAATGCTTTCAGACTATTGTTGAAACGTAAAATCGCACCTCGGTGCTTATCTGAAATAAGGTTCAATTTTACCAATGTGCGATATACCTTGTAGCGCAGTCTATTATATCCAGGAGATGTTGTTATATTGACCAGATATTGATTTAAGGCTCCAACATTATGATCTATTGCCATGTCGTTATCATTCAATATAATCAACAGGTTATTCGGGTTTATCGATGCATTATTCAATCCTTCGAAAGCCAAACCTCCAGATATTGCAGCATCTCCGATAACAGCTATAACTTTTCTGTCTTTTTCGTCTTTTAAGTTAGCTGCCACAGACATTCCTAAAGCGGCAGATATAGAATTGGACGCATGTCCGGCCGTAAAAGTATCGTATTCACTTTCAAAAGGAGAGGGGAACCCGCTCAGGCCTTTAAATTTTCGATTGGTAGAGAACTTCTCTCGACGTCCGGTAAGAATTTTATGACTATATGCCTGATGCCCTACATCCCAGACGATGCGATCATAGGGAGTATTAAATACATAATGCAATGCGACTGTCAATTCTACTGTGCCCAAACTTGAGGCAAAATGACCAGGATTGCAAGACAACTCATCTATAAGAAATTGCCTTAGTTCTGCACAGATTTGCGGCAATTGTTCAGGTGAAAGTTTCCGTAAATCATTCGGATAATATATTGTAGATAGTAATTGTTCTTTTTCGATTACCATAATTCTAAATAACCATTTACAATTGCAAATGTAGCTTTTTATTGGATGAAACGATAATATTTTATCGGGATTCTTGTTTCATTTGCATAATCATTTTCTGTTGCGCTTATATATAGGAACAAATACGATAATTCCCGAAGCAATGATAATGAAAAACACCCGTAAATTGATTTCTCCATATCCTTTTATCAACAAATAACAAAGATATACCCACAATAAAGTAATGCAAATTATTCTAAATGGTGTAAACTTGCGCATAGAACAAGACTATTAATGATATTATACAAACATACACAAAGTTTTTTATTTTAACAAAAAACGTTTATGAATGAATTTTGATAACAATCAAGGCTTTTCGGACTAAATAATCATTCTATTTTTACTCTAAGTCTACTACGGTTATTCCAGCTCCACCAAACTGCACATGTTCGTCCCGGAAATGTTTTACTCCGGGCACCGTTTTCAAATACTGACGTACAAGTTGACGCAATATTCCACTACCTGTACCATGTAAAATACGCACTTTCGGACATCCGACCATAATCGCGTCATCGATAAAATAGGTGACCGCCTGTATTGCTTCATCACCACGCAATCCTCGAATATCTATATCTTGTTTAAAATTCAGCCTTTTTTCATGCATCTCATCTGCCGTTTGTTCACTGACAAACGTCGACTTAATATTTTTTTCTCGCTTTATCTGGTTTTTACTTACTTTCTCAAGTTGGTCTGTTTTAATCATCGATTTCAACATTCCGAAAGCAATGGTTGCCGTTTGTCCCTGAATTTCGATTACCTCTCCGATAGAGGGGTTTCCCTTTGCTTTAACAGCATCACCAACGGCTATTACATCTGGATTGAAAGGAAGTTTCTTATCATTGGATAATTCTTTTCTATTCTTTTTATGATTTTCACGCTCTTTTATTTTCCGTATCTTTCTATCAATCTTATCTTCTGTTTCAGAAACCGAGGTTACAGATGCTTTAAATTCTTCCAGATTTTTCCGGAGTTGTTTTGTCTTCTCTTTCTCGGCTTGAGCCTCTTTAATCGAACGTATCGTATTCTCGATACGAGCATTAGCTTCGGAAAGTATATTTTCAGCATTTTTTTTAGCTTCGGCCAAAATCTCTTTCCGCAATTTATCTATCGATTTAAGATCACTCTCATAGCGAGATACCGTTTCTTCCAATCGTTTTTCTTGCAACCGGACATTCTGTCGTTTATTTTCCCAATAACGTTTATCCCGAACGATATCTTGCAAGTATTTATCCATATTAATGTAATCCGAACCGACTTTTAATGTTGCATCTGCGATAACCTCTTCTGGTAATCCGATCTTTCGAGCAATCTCTATGGCAAAAGAGCTTCCGGGATTCCCGATCGACAACTTAAACAAGGGTTGCATCAAATGACGATCATAAAGCATGGCTCCATTTATTATTCCGGGTGTATCTTCTGCAAAGTGCTTTAAATTCTGATAGTGTGTAGTAATAACTCCAAATGCCTTTTTTTTGTTAAAACGGTCTAATAATGCTTCTGCTATTGCACCGCCAATCTGCGGTTCGGTTCCGCCACCGAACTCATCGATTAATAAAATAGATCGATCATTGCAATTTTTGACAAAAAACTTCATATTTGTCAAATGCGAGCTATATGTGCTCAAATCATTCTCAATCGATTGTTCATCTCCGATATCAATAAATATGTTATCGAAAATTCCGGTCCGAGAATTTTCATATACCGGGATCAAAAGTCCGCATTGCAACATATATTGCAATAAACCCACAGTCTTCAAACAAACAGACTTTCCTCCGGCATTCGGACCCGATATTAAAAGAATGCGATCTTTATGATTCAAGACAATATCTAACGGGACGACTTGTTTTTGCTGCTTTTGAAGTGATAAAAACAATAACGGATGTACAGCATGGAACCAATCCATTTGCTGACAATCTTCAAATACAGGTAACAATCCGTTAATCTGAATCGAGAATGAGGCTTTTGCCCTGATAAAATCAATATCGGCAAGAAACTCATACGAACGATATATATCATCGATATAAGGTCGCAATTCATCTGCAAATTGAGTCAGAATACGAACAATTTCTCTCCGCTCATCATTTTCGAGTTCCCGAATACGATTATTAGCTTCGACGACCTCTGCCGGTTCTATAAATATGGTTTTGCCACTTGCCGACTCATCGTGAATAATCCCTTTAATTTTTCTTTTATATGCAGGAATAACAGGTATGACCAACCGTCCATCTCGCATTGTCGGAGTCACATCTTTGTCTACGACGCCCTCACTTTGAGCAATTTTCAAAATAGAGACAAGACTTTTAGAAATACCCGATAAAGTCATACTTATTTCTCGACGAATACGTTGCAGCTCTGGAGATGCACTATCTCTTATGTGTCCGAATTTATCGAGGATGCGATCGATCTGTTCAATAATTTGCGGGAAAACGGCTATATTCCCGGCTAAATTTTTAAGATAGGGATAATCGGCATCTTTACCTTGATCTTCTGTGCTTTGAAAAAAACGGACAATATTTTTTATCGTTTCGAGCGATCGACGCAAATCGAATAACTCTGATTCATCAAGAAATGTTCCTTCAACACCAATTCTCTTCAATGCCGGACGTATATCATAAAAATAATTGGCCGGGAAATCGTCTTCCTCTTGCAGAATGCGAACAAACTCCGCTGTTTCATGAAGGTTGCGGGAAATCGTATCATAGTCATTGGTAAACGACATTTCTTTCGTACGTCCGATTCCAAGCGTACTTAAACATTTATCTTCTATCAGTTGACGGATCTTATCAAATCCTATCTTTTGTTCAAAATTATGAGGATATACCAAAGTATTCACTAAATTAAAGTTTGTAGGACAAAGATAACGAATATAACGAGAATATAAAATACGTGATATCGTTGAACAAAAATATAGCGGATTAATTTATATTTTGAGTATAAATTAAAAAAACTATATAGTTATGGAAGCTGTAAACAAAGTATTCGATACGGTACGACAATTGCTAAAATCAACAATTCCTCCATGTGTAGCGACAGTAGATAATGAAGAACATTATGAAGTTTGTATCATGAATTCGACTCATCCTGAAAAAATATTGCTCGGATATGTAATAAAACATGACGACAGTATAACGGTCGGATTCAATGATAAATTGGACGAGAGCCGAATGAAACAACTTTTTTCAAAATCTCTATTGCAAAAAATGAATATACACAAACGCATCCGTATTTATGAGTTAGGCCACCCATTACTCGCCGATTTGCAAGAAGCCATTAACCATCTAATGCATTACTATACAGACAATAACTGACAACTTACAAGTTGAAGATATCTAATAAAGAGCCCCCGATAATAGGGGGCTCTTCCTATAAAATTTTATATTTTCATAGCTTTTATATTTCCGATTTATCTGTTATTTTTGGCACAGATTTTTTTAGAAAGAAAAGAAAATGTATATCGTAAAAAAGACATTCGAAATATCAGCATCTCATCAGTTAAACTTGTCGTATGAAAGTAAATGTTCATGTTTACACGGACATAATTGGATCATATCGATTTATTGTCGGGCGACAACATTAAACGTTGACGGTATGGTCGTAGACTTTTCGTTTATAAAAAAGACAATACAGGAAAAACTTGACCACAAAAATCTGAACGAAGTATTGCCATTCAACCCGACCGCAGAAAATATGGCCCGATGGATATGTGACCAAATACCTTTATGCTTCAAAGTAGAAGTGCAAGAATCTGAGGGGAATATTGCTATTTATGAAAAAGATTAACGAAATATTTTACAGCATTCAAGGTGAAGGGTATTATACCGGAGTTCCGGCCATTTTCATTCGCTTTTCGGGATGCAACTTAAATTGCAGTTTCTGCGATACAAACCACCATTCGGGAATAATGATGTCCGATCAAGAGATTCTTAACACGGTACTAAAATTTCCGGCAAAACATATCGTATTGACAGGTGGCGAACCATCGATGCAGTTAGATGACCATTTGCTCTCTCTGCTAAAAGAACAAGGATTTTATCTCCAAATAGAAACAAATGGGACCCAAACCCAAGGATTCGATGCTGTCACTCGCTGGTGCGATTGGATAACATGCAGCCCAAAAGAAAATTGCATTCGTAAACAGATGGACGAATTAAAGGTTGTGTATCTAAATCAAGATATGAGTATTTATGATCAGTATAACTGCAAATACAAAATGTTGCAACCTTGTTCTATGAAAAACACGGAGGAAGTTATCGAATACATCAAAAAAAATCCGGAATGGAGATTGAGTCTGCAAACACATAAATATCTAAATATCCGATAATATTGATATTTATAGAAAAAAACGATAATGAATACTCAGTTATTACTCTGTTATTGCTTATTTTTGTATTTTTCAAAAGTATTTTTAATAAAAATCAACTTTAAATTATATACAGATGAAGAAAATTTTTCTTTTTTTCCCCATTTTCATGATATCCTTAGGCGTAATGGCTCAAGAACGATATCTGACTATCGATGTGGAAAACAATTGGGATAAAAAAAAGACCGATGAACCGGTAATCATAAAACTCGCCGAAGTAAAAAATCTTGATTTTACCGTACGTTCAGCTAAAGTAACCAATGCTACAGGCCAAGAACTGGCATATCAACTCGACGACATGAACGGAGATATGAAAGCCGACGAATTGATATTTCTTACCGACATTGCACCTCACGAAAAGCAAAGTTTTACACTGTTATTGTCTGCCGAACAACAAACCCGTTTTTTTACGCCCAGAGTATATGCAGACATCAAACTTAATGATAAGAAAAAACTTTATCCGAAAATAACCGCAATCGAAATTCCGCAAGAGAGTTATGTATATAACGACCTCTATCATCATGGAGCAGCTTTCGAATCGGAGCTTACAGCATACAGAATATACCTCGATCAACGTCAAAATATTGATCTGTATGGTAAACATTACCGCCGATTGGAACTTGACGAAACAGGATTTTATTCGACACCCGAATTACAAAAAAAGAAATACGGGAACGATGTACTTTGGGCAGGCAACAGAATAGGTTGCGGTTCATTTAAAGGTTGGGATGGAAAATCTCCCGTAAATCTTGACAGTGTAAAGCTTAGAGGCCAAAAAATCATTGCTTCAGGTCCTTTACGCACCGTAATAGAAGTAAAAGATCTCGGATGGAAATACGGATCAGGTCTACCGCTCAATATGAAAGAATATTTGATCCAATATGCCGGACATCGTGATTGTGAAATCAGCATCGTATTTGATGCGCCACTCAACGGACAGCGTTTTTGCACAGGAGTACAAAAAGTGGGAGAGGCCCCTAAAGGTAATATACGGAAAGATGGCCTTGCTTTTTCATGGGGACGAGATTATCCAGAAATGGGTATGAAAGAAGAATATCCTCCTGAGACGATCGGTTTAGGCATATACCTGCCTTCCAAATATATCCACACGACCATCGAGGACGATTCAAATTTCTTATTCATTGTCAACGCCGATGGCCTTCAAGAATTAAAATATCATATTACCTTCTGCGCAGATAAAGAAAAAGATGGATATCATTCTTCTGACACATGGTTCGATTCTTTAGAGGAATGGATGCAAAATATCAATCATCCGGTAGATATACAAATAAAGAAAAGATAATCATTTACATGCTCGGATAAGTTTCGTATTACATAAGGTTTCAAGTTTTTTTATTACCTTTGAAGCCTCAAAAACAATTAAAATTTAGAAATCTCAGCAAGATAAAAGAATATGACACAAATAGAGAATAACGAAGAGGAGAAAAAGAGCCTGAATTTTATTGAAGCAGCCGTAGAAGCTGATTTAGCAGCTGGAAAAAACGGTGGACGCCTGAATACCCGCTTTCCACCGGAACCCAACGGATATTTGCATATCGGCCATGCAAAAGCAATTTGTATGGATTTCGGTATTGCTGAAAAGTTTGGAGGAACTTGTAATCTTCGTTTTGACGATACCAATCCCGTAAAAGAAGACGTTGAATATGTCGATTCAATTAAAGAAGATATACATTGGTTAGGATTCGATTGGGGAGATCGGCTTTATTATGCATCTGATTATTTCCCAAAACTGTGGGATTTAGCCATTCGTTTGATCAAAGAAGGGAAAGCCTATGTCGATGAACAATCTGCTGAAGAAATAGCCAAACAAAAAGGAACCCCGACTCAACCGGGAACTCCAAGTCCTTACAGAAACCGACCGGTTGAAGAGAATCTCGATATATTCGAAAGGATGAACAAAGGTGAATTCGAAGAGGGGAGTATGGTATTGCGGGCAAAAATAGATATGTCTTCTCCCAATATGCACATGAGAGACCCGATCATGTACCGAATTATCAAACACCCACATCACCGAACAGGAAACACTTGGAATGTATATCCGATGTACGATTTTGCACACGGACAATCTGACTATTTCGAGGGTGTGACCCATTCGATTTGTACATTGGAATTTGAAGTTCATAGACCTTTATACGACTGGTTTATCGATCAATTGGCCGACGAGACCTATCGCCCTCGACAAATGGAATTTAATCGGCTGAATTTAACTTATACAGTAATGAGCAAACGCAAATTGTTACAATTGGTACAAGAAAAACTTGTATCTGGATGGGATGACCCCCGAATGCCGACAATTTGCGGATTACGCCGTCGTGGATATACCCCCCAATCGATACGAAATTTTATCGATAAAATCGGATATACCAAATACGACGGACTCATCAGTGTCTCTTTATTGGAACATAGTATTCGTGAAGATTTAAACAAATCGGCAAATCGTGTATCGGCTGTCTTGAATCCTGTAAAATTAGTCATAACGAATTATCCGGAAGACAAGGTGGAATATATGAAGGCCGAAAATAATCCGGAAGATGAATCGGCAGGATTTCACGAAATTCCGTTCACCCGCGAATTGTATATCGAAAGGGAAGATTTTATGGAAAATCCGCCAAAAAAATTCTTCCGAATGACTCCGGGACAAGAAGTCCGTTTAAAGTCTGCGTATATCGTGAAATGTACCGGATGTAAGAAAAACGATAACGGAGAAATCGAAGAAATATATTGCGAATACGATCCATTAACCAAAAGCGGAATGCCCGAAAGCGGACGGAAAGTCAAAGGCACTTTGCATTGGGTATCGGTCGAATATAGCAAAAATGCAGAAGTAAGACTCTATGATCGTCTTTTTTGTGTAGAAAATCCGGCAGAAGAAAAGGAAAAAGATTTCAGAGAATTATTGAATCCAGAATCTTTAAAAGTACTGAATAACTGTCGTATAGAACCTTATTTATTCGAAAATGCCAAACCGGGAGACCGATTTCAATTTCAAAGGACCGGCTATTTTTGTGTAGATAAAGATTCTCAACCGGGAAAATTAATTTTTAATCGTACCGTATCATTGAAAGACAGTTGGGAAAAAATAAAAGGAAAATAACATAACTAAAAACTATCTTAAGGCTGTTGAATTTCTTTTATGGATATTCAACAGCCTGATTTTTAAGACAAACAATGTCCGAAGAAGATAAACGCCCAGACTTGCTGGTCCGATATGAACAGATGATAAAGGATCATGCCAACTATTACTTCGATGCTGACGATCTGGAAGAAATTGCCTACCAATATGAGATGCAAGATCTTTACAAAAATGCATTGGAGGCAGTAGAACGAGGGTTATCGATGCATCCGGGAAGTCTGAGTTTAGGAATAAAAAGAGCCAAATATCTTCTCTGCCTCGACTGTATAGAAGAAGCAGAAAAACAAATCTATTCTATACCGCACGATTCGGTAGATGCTGTTTTAATTTGTGCAGAATTGAAATTCATCCAAGCAGATGCAGAAAAGGCAATATCCCTGTTAACCGGATTATTATCTTCGGACGAAATATCTGTCGACCTTTGTTTCGATATCATAGATATGTATCTCGACTTCGGCTATATAGACGAGCTAAAAGATTTCATATTCGCGGCAGACAAAGTCTTGAAAAATGGGAGTGAAGTAGTGAGAGAGCTGGCTCTTATTTATGAAGATCGACAAGACTACGATTCGGCATTGTCTGTTTATAATATTTTACTCGACCGAGATCCTTATTCATATATCGATTGGTTCAATTCGGCTAAAATATACGCATTAAAAAAAGATTATGAGAGAGCGATCGATGCTTGTGACTTTGCCTTGACAGCCAAAGAAGGAGATGAGACGATCCTATCTTTTAAAGGCTATTGTTTATATGATAATGAAAATTACGCACAAGCAATCGAAGTATTTAAAGAATTATTGCCATTGATCGACGACAAATCAATGACATACGAATTAATTGCCGAATGTTATACTAAACTCGGGAAAAAGCATGATGCTATTCAATATTTAGACCAAGCTTTATCATATACACCGGATAATGCCAACTTGTATTATCAAAAAGCTTCTAATTATTACGATCTGGGAGACATTCCACAATCTATTCGGTGTTTGCAGAAAAATATCGAATTAGACCCGACCGATGCCGATGCATTGGCTTTCCTCGGAGAAATATATATGGAAATAGGCAATTTTAAAGATGCCGAAACCATCTTAGAACAATCTATCGAGATAAAACCAGAGAACCAAGAAGTCCTTATTCTTTTAGGTGACTTATCTATTCAGAATTCGGACTACGATAAAGCAATAGAATACTACAAAAGCGCTTTATTATCAGATAGTTACAACGTAAAATTAGTTATTAAGCTGACCCTTGCTTATTTCAATGCCGGCAATCAAGAGAAAACGATTGAAATGATCAAACAATTGGATAGCACATTCCAACAAATCGAAAATATAAAAAACTTAACAGAAAAAGACCGCAAAGAATTAGGAGAGGTCAGAGAGATGATCGATAAATTAAAAAAGTCATTAAACGAAAATAGAAACGAAGAAAATAAATTATAATATCGATTAACATGAAAAGAAACATTAAAGAATATGCGATATTAACCTTGAAAGGAATGGGAATGGGTGCAGCAGATGTCGTTCCCGGAGTGTCAGGAGGAACTATCGCTTTTATCGTAGGTATATATGAAGAATTGATCGATTCAATAAAAAGCATAAATTTCAAAACCTTAAAACTGTTCTTTTCGCTTAAATGGAAAAGTTTCTGGAACGCTATCAATGGTAATTTTTTATTTTCCGTAGTATTGGGAATCCTTATAAGTGTTTTCTCGTTAGCTAAACTTATCACTTTTTTATTGAATGATTATCCAGTATTGGTGTGGGCTTTCTTCTTCGGTTTAGTACTCGCATCTACCTATTTTGTCTCGAAAAGAATACATATTTGGGATTTGAAACGTTGGATTTCTTTTCTTATAGGAGCCGGCATTGCCTATTATATAACAATTGCCACGCCATCGCAAACACCTGAAAATCTTTTATTTATATTTTTATGTGGAGCCATTGCCATCTGTGCAATGATACTGCCCGGGATCTCCGGAAGTTTTATTTTATTACTATTGGGGAAATACGAGTTCATCATGAACGCCGTAAAATCGTTGGATATTATAATTATCGTTGTATTTGCCTGTGGAGCAGCTATCGGTTTAATATTGTTTTCTAATGTATTGTCATATCTATTACGCAAATTTCATGATATAACCATTGCCACATTGACAGGATTTATGTTGGGCTCACTAAATAAAGTTTGGCCATGGAAAAGAACCGTAGAGACATTTATCGACAGTCACGGGGTTGCCAAACCATTAATCGAACAAAATATTTTACCCGACATTTACATTTGGCAGGCTGTAACACTTATGATCATAGGATTTCTGCTTGTCTATGTCATTGAAAAAATATCAGAAAAATAAAATATTTATTACCTGTTTAGTTTTTATTTCCTTTACGACATATCGAACGGGATAGAGCCATAGCTATAAATATAATTTCAAGATTGGTAGGGTGCATTTTTATTTTATGATAGATAATAGATGTATGTTAATTGTATTTTCACAACATTCTATTTAACATAATACAAATTATATAACATTTAAAATCAAAAAAGGCGATGCTAAAGAAAGAAATAATATAGATACTTATAATGCACAATTTCAGATATAATAAAATATCTTATCACATAACATGAAATATAAAAGATAAAACGGTACATTTGCCATCAAATCAAGTATAGAAGTACATGAGAATTACAGAACCATTATTTGATTTCATCGAAAAATATTCACAAGAAGACCCCATAAAACTCAGATTAAAAAAATTTGATGATCAAGGCTTCGATCTCACTTTTGCTATTGACCAAATTGAGGCCAGACAAAAAATTAAAAACAAGTTGCCGCATTGGTATGAAAACAAAAAACTGTTATTTCCTACTGTTTTATCTGCAGAACAGGCATCCTCTGAGATAACGGCACAATATAAACAACACATTATAGACTCAAAATACAAATCGATTTGTGACTTAACCGGAGGATTAGGCATCGATTCGTATTATTTGGCCCATGCCGCAGAAAAAGTAACTTATGTAGAACGGTTCCCGCTGTATTGTGAAATTGCAAAGCATAATTTCGATATATTGCAAAAAAACAATATACAAATCATCTGCTCAGATTGCTTGAGATTTGTTCATGAATGCGATATGAGATTTGACGCATATTACATTGATCCGGCCAGACGCGGTGCAGAAAATAAACGATTATATGATTTAAAAGATTGCGAACCCAATATTATAGAATTACAAAACACGCTGTTAGAAAAAGCTTCGGTAATACTATTAAAAGCATCACCGATGATCGACATCAGCCGGGCATCGACAGCATTAAATTTTGTCAGTAGCGTACATGTTATTTCAGTAAAGAATGAATGTAAAGAATTGTTTTTCATAATGAATAGACAATCGGCAAAAACAGAGATTCCGATCCACTGTATTAACCTGGATATCAATGGGAAACCTGAGATATATACATTCACATTGGAAAAAGAAAAAGAGCTCTTATTACCTAACTTTGCAACCTCGATTCAATCGTATGTGTACGAACCAAATTCTTCTATCTTGAAAGCCGGAGCCTTTAAATCCATAGCATCGTCTTTTTCGATATCTAAGATTGACAAAAACAGCCATTTATATACCTCAGAAAATTTTATATCCAATTTCCCGGGACGCATCTTTTCTGTAAAAGAAATTATTCCTTTTTCAGGAAAAAATTTAAAAAAACTTTCCACTCTATATCCGGCAGCAAACATTACTGTTCGGAATTTTCCGATTACGGCCGATATTTTACGAAAAAAAACAAAAATAAAAGATGGTGGAAATATCTACATCTTAGGAACGTCTTTATCAGATAAAAAGGTATTGATTATTTGCGAGAAAGCCACTAATGTTTAAATAAGCGATCCATTTGGCGTTTATCTTCCCGCTCTTTTATCGATTCACGTTTATCATATACCTTTTTACCTTTTGCAACTGCGACAATGACTTTAGCCAATCCTTTATCGCTAATATATACTTTAGTCGGAATTACCGAGAATCCAGATTCTTTTGATAAACGTTGTATTTTCTGCAATTCTTTTTTGGTCAACAATAATTTTCGGTCTCTTCTGGCCTGATGATTATTATATGTTCCATAAAAATACTCTGCAATATACATATTCTTTATCCATAGTTCCCCGTTATTGAAAAAGCAAAATGTATCGACCAAACTGGCTTTACCAAGACGAATCGATTTTATTTCAGTCCCGGTAAGGACTATTCCGGCATGATAGGTATCGAGCAATTCATAATCAAATGTCGCCCGCTTATTTTTTATATTGATCTGTGGTAACTTCATATTTTTCAATGCTTATTTTCCTAATCCCGGCATTAAGATAAACATAAACCTTTCTATAATATCTGGCGAGAATATAAGTATCAACGATGATAATACAACAAATAAAAGTCTTTTATTTTCATTAATATTCATGTAGTACTTAGAACCTTCCCATACAATATAAATAATATATAAAGGTGCAAAGCGCAAAAAGGGGAACGTACCCATAAACAAATTGATAAATATTGTTATGAGCATATATACACTTAAAGAATATCCTACAAATTTCTCTACCTGCTTTGAATCTTTCTCTCTTTCAAAGAATTTTTGCAAGAACTCATCTATTAAAAAAGATGCAATATAAAATCCGACAAAAAATTTGACAAAATCAATTGTCATCAGTTTTAATGCCTTTTCTAAAGTAAAATGTTCGCTAAATAAATTTGCAAAAACAGAAAGGGCTGTGATTCCCATGATTGGATACAAATATCCATTCAAAAAAGCTGTAAAATTTTCTTCTTTCGAAGATATATTTTGCCAAGCTTTACCCGGAGCAACCACCAAAGCGAACAAATTAGATACGATATTTTTAAACATTATTTTTTATCTTCATTAAGTGGACACAAAAATAATAATAATGAGTTATACTTAATACTGAATTGTTCGAAAGATTTATTATGAAATCTCAATTTGTCATATTATCCGCAGCATTTGTTTGCTTAATAACGCAAAGAATAATAAATTTGTAGCGAAAATAAAATGATAGATAATAAAATATAATACGATACTATTTAAGGTATGCCTAAAATATCTAATCGCGGCGAAATAATGCCAGCCTCTCCTATCAGGAAATTAGTTCCTTTAGCTAACAAAGCCAAACAAAGAGGCATTAAAGTTTATCATCTGAACATCGGACAACCCGATCTGCCGACCCCTGAAATAGGTCTGGAGGCAGCCCGTCATATAGATCGGAAAATTTTAGAATATAGTCCAAGTGACGGGATTCTCAGTTTCCGGGAAAAACTTGTTGAATATTACGCAAAATTTAATATTCAAGTAGATGCAGATGATATTATTATCACTACCGGAGGATCCGAAGCCGTTCTTTTCTCCTTTTTAGCATGTCTTGATCCAGGCGATGAAATAATCGTTCCCGAACCGGCATACGCCAACTATATGGCATTTGCAATCTCTGCCGGAGCAACAATCAAGACCCTCCCCTCTTCTATCGAAGAAGGTTTTGCACTGCCGGCCATAGAAAAGTTTGAGGCTTTAATTACAGAACGTACTCGCGGGATATTGATTTGTAACCCCAATAACCCTACCGGCTATTTATATACACAAAAAGAGATGCACCAAATACGAGATTTGGTAAAAAAATATGACCTATTTCTTTTCTCTGACGAGGTATATCGAGAATTTTGCTACACGGGAGCCCCTTATATCTCGGCTTTTCATTTGAAAGGCATCGAAGATAATGTCGTATTAATCGACTCTGTATCGAAAAGATACAGCGAATGTGGAATTCGAATCGGAGCCTTGATCACCAAAAACAAAGAGTTGAAGAAAAACGTAATGAAGTTTTGTCAAGCTCGTCTCAGTCCACCTCTTATCGGACAATTAATAGCAGAAGCATCTATCGATGCTCCATCAGATTATTTATTGGGAACATACAATGAATATGTTGAACGCCGTAAATTTCTCATAGACGGTATCAATCGTATTCCGGGATGTTACTCCCCTATTCCTATGGGGGCTTTTTACACAATGGCAAAATTACCGGTCGACGATGCCGACAAGTTTTGTGCATGGTGTCTCGAGCATTTCGAATATAAAGGCCAAACCGTATTCATGGCTCCGGGATCGGGGTTCTATACAACTCCGGGACTGGGCAAAAACGAAGTTCGTGTGGCATACGTTCTGAAAAAAGAAGATTTAGCGAATGCTTTGATCGTATTAAGCAAAGCATTGGAAGCTTATCCCGGTAAAACTTTATGAATTTAGAGCTATTTATAGCAAAAAAAATACATTTCAATAAAGACGGAGAAAAGAAAGTTTCTCCGCCTGCTATTCGTATCGCAACATTGGGAGTAGCTCTGGGACTGGCAGTTATGATTATTTCTGTGGCTATTGTCATTGGATTCAAACATGAAGTCAGCGGTAAAGTAATAGGATTTAGCTCTCATATTCAAATCAGCGGTTTTTCAAGTAATTCCTCTTTTGAGACATCGCCTATTGGTGTCTCCGATAGTCTACGGACTGTATTAACTCAAAATCCAGAGGTTTTATATATTGAAAGTTTTGCCACTAAACCGGGAATACTGAAAACCGATGATGAGTTTTTAGGAATTGCTTTTAAAGGGGTAGATAAAAACTATGACTGGTCTTTTTTTAAGGAAAATCTTCAAAACGGGAAGCTTCCTCTCCTCTCCGACTCTACGACCTCAAATGAAATACTGATATCGCAATATATTGCCAATAAATTGCATTTGAAAACCGATGACCAAATATTGTGCTATTTCATTGGAGATAATGTACGTGCCCGAAAATTTAAAATTACAGGTATATATCAGACCAATTTTACCGACTACGACAAACTTTTTATCATCGGAGATGCTCATCATGTACAGAGACTCAACGGTTGGGAACAAGACCAATACAGTGGCATTGAACTGAAACTACGTGATTTCTCGAAACTGGATGAAGTAACCGAAAATCTCTGTTTCGATTTAATGCCCCATACAGATCAATATGGTGAACAATATTACGTACGTTCTGTCAAAGAGATGAATCCTCAATTATTTAATTGGTTGGATTTACTGGATATGAATGTTTGGGTAATTCTTATTCTTATGGCTGTTGTTGCCGGATTTACGATGATTTCAGGATTATTGATCATTATCTTGGAACGCACCAATATGATTGGCGTATTAAAAGCCCTCGGTGCTACAAACTATTCGATACGAAAAGTATTTATTTATGTTTCAGTATTTTTGGTCGGAAAAGGAATGTTATGGGGCAACATAATAGGAATAACTCTATGTGTATTACAGTCATACTTCAAAATCATAAAACTTGATCCGAATGTCTATTATATTCCGGCAGTGCCGATCGAATTGAATCTTGTGCATATACTTCTCTTAAATATCGGATGTCTGATTATTTCTTTATTGATGCTCATTGGTCCATCATATTTGGTATCATTGATACGTCCGGCAAAATCGATCAAGTTTGAATAATCAATTGATCAACTCTTTTAATTTTTTCTTGAGATGTTCCGAGTTTGTTTCTCTGACCGCTATACTTCCATCTGGATTTAAGAGCAAAATATACGGAATTCTGTTTATTTCATAAATTGTTGCCGCCTCACTTGTCCAACCTTTTAAATCCGACAACTGAAGACAGGCCAAATGATTCTGTTCAATACTTCTCACCCAAGATAAGGAGTCGGTATCTAACGATATTGCAACAATATCGACACCTTTATATTTATACTCTTTATAAATATCTATCAACTTCTTCATTTCAACTTGACTGGACGAACTAATAGAAGACCAAAAGCCTACGATGAGAAATTTCCCATGCCCTGCATACTCGGACAACGACTTCTTTTCTCCTTGAATATTTTGAGTATCAAAATCTTTATACATACGTCCTACCGATGTTTCCTCCAATCGGGCAAGCCTTTCGGATATAAGTTTTACATCCGGTTGTTTTTTAAATATGCTACCGGCCTTTTGTAATATATTCTTGAGATCGTAATCCGACAATCTGTTTCTATTCAAATTGAAAACATAAGCACCGAATACATTGTCCAGATTTTTTCCAATAATCTTCTTCACATATTCAAGTTGGGATTTTTCTACCGAATTATACTCATTATACAACTGCTGTTCCTTTTCCTCATTTATCGTACTGTCTGCAATCATTTTCTCATATTGCTTTTCTATAAGGGAAAGATCTTTGTCGTATTTTTCCATCGTTGTCCGGAAAGACAGAAGTGAATGGTTCAATTCCGTACCAACGGCTTTAGAATCTGATTTTTTAATTTGAATCGAGAATGTCCCATTTTCGAGAATAAATATCACCGGCATATATTCCGGTAACACCTCATTCCTTTTAAAACGCAAATAGCAAATTGTAGGCTCGTCTTGGACTCCTTTTAGAAAGAATTTATTATCTTTTACCAACGAGCTATCGATATTGGTAAGTTCATTTCCTTCAACTTTAGAAAGATATATAAATTTTTCATTGAAACGAGAATCATAAACCTCTCCATTCAACTCATAAGAAGTAGGTACATTGTTGCATCCTTGCAAAATAGAACAGACTCCTATTATAAATAAAAAAATCTTATACTTCATGCGGATTTTATTTTACCGATACAAAAGTAATCAATTAATAAAAAAACAGCATGATAAGAAATTGTTATCATGCTGTTTTTTTAAATACGAGGTAAATTAAAATTTAAAATCAAATCCGCCCATAGCAACAGCTCCTGGCATCGGATATCCGTCATTGATCGTATATTGTGTATTAGTCAGATTCTCGCCTTTCACAAACAATGTCACATTCCGCTTATCATTTCCTATTTTATAAGCGATACGACCATTCAATAGCGTATAATCCTCACTTTTCATTGAAGGTCCTACATATAAACCAAATATAGATTGCATATTTAACGTTACACTCAAATTCTTCCATGTGTACAACCCTTCCAAGAACCATTTATGTTTGGGTGCCGCAACAATCTCTTTGTTGGTATGCAAAAAACTGTAATTAGTTGAAAAGCGTAAATTCCGTAACGCTTGAATATCGGCCTCAAACTCAATACCTTTATTATAAAATTTTCCGACATTTTCAAGTTGCCCCGATTGAGGATTGACCTGAATCATATTTTTCCCATCAATATAGAATGCTGTTAATTCGGTATATATTAAATTATTCCAGAAATATTGCCCGACCGAAACTTCATAGTTCAGCATACTTTCCGGATTTAAATCGGGGTTTGCTTTATTTTTAGGGCCGAAAGTAATATAAAGCTCACGCATATTAGGACTACGAAAACCTTTTGAAAAAGAACCTTTAATCGAGTTTCCGGAAAAAGGTCTCCAGGTGAAACCGGCTTGAGGAACCCACTCACTTCCGTACGTACTATTATGTTCATAACGAATACCGGCATTTAACGAAACTTGATTCCAAAATTCCTGTTGCATTATCGCATATCCGGCTATTTCGTGTACACTCTTGTCGATAATATCCTCTTTTTCTCCCGAAAAGTATGCATTCCAAGCATCTCCACCCCAATTTTTATAATCAACGCCTACTGTAAATTGGTTATTCGGGATCACATAAAACGATTCGTATGCTTGTACGCCATAGTTGAAATCCGTTGAACGGAATAAATAATTTTTTTCCGGCTCATCGATCGTGTGGCCATCATTGATTTTATGATTTCCCCAACTATAAAAGGCTCGTATCGCACCAGAATATTTCTGATATTTATTTTCGACACCTAAAGATGCAATACCTCGCCATATATGCATCCATCCGTCTAACAAAGGCTCTGTCTCCGGACCGGGATTTCTTAAATCATAATATGCCGCACTGACATCGCCAACCACACTATAATGAGAAGAAATATCGTAACCGATTTTTACAAACCCATTGGTAATATTAAACTTAGAATTAGTCCGGTGACCATCTGTTCTATCATGATTTAAAGACACAAAACTATTGAATTTTCCCGATCTCACCCCATTATTAATCATGTATTTCTGCGTATTGTAAGAGCCGTACATAGCCCGGGCATGTGTACTGACCCCCTCTTCATGCTGACTTCGGGTAATGATATTTACGACTCCCCCCATTGCATTCGAACCATATAAAAGCGATCCCGGTCCACGTATGACTTCTACTTTATCGACATCAGATGCCACATAAGTATCCGGAAGGCTATGTCCGTAAATACCGGCCCATTGTGGTTGTCCGTCAAATAACATAAGGACTTTATTGCCGCTTCCTACTCCCCGGATATTGACATTTCCTGCAGATCCGGTTGATATACCGAATCCGGTTATCCCTCGTTGAGTAACAAATAATCCCGGCACTCTTTGAGAAAGAACCGGTAGTAAAGCAGACTCACTGCTTCGCTCTATTTCTTGCCGGGAAACTATCGATATAGATAACGGAACATTATTTTTATTTATTTCTGTTTTTGTCGCAGTGACAACTACTTCTTGTATATCTAACGTATCTTTTACAGAATGTTCTGCTTGAAGAGGAAGAGTAAAACAAGACAGAACTGCGAATGAATAAACATACTGAACAACTTTTCTCATTTTTATTTTTTAGTTTTTATCATTAATGTGACACATTTTTCTTATGTCGTGTTACTATTGGGGCAAAAAAAATTAATCTGCTCTACTCATGACCAATTTACCATGCTTTATACCCCTTACCGAAATAAGTTTATCCGATAATTCGGTCAGTTTATAGGCTTCGCCGGTTACAGTGGCAATATGAAGACAAAAACTGCTGTTTAGGTAATACTGGGAAGATGATAAAATGACATGTTGGTACGCTTGTTGAATTTCTTCGATTTTTGCAGAAATATCTTTCTTATTCTGATCATACATGATAATAATAGTTCCCGCTACAATATGGTTGCACAGCCATTTTGTTTCAGTAATATTTTTTTCTACCAAAAACCTGATTGCTTGAGACCTATTTGTGAAACCGTTATTTGCGACAAACAAATCGAGCGATTCCAACAATTCTTCATCTAAAGAAACTCCAAAACGCTTTAAAGCCATACATCTCTTATTAACGTTGCAAAAGTATATACATTTATCGAACTTAGAAACAAAAACCATTTTATGATAAAAAATGTTCACATATTTTACGATTTTTAATTATCAGGTCCGATAACATAACACACACATTCAAGATTCATTTTCTTTTTATTTCTCTCCCAACTCTATCACCTCAAGATCTTTAAATGCACCATCATCGATCGTAAACCTGACCAATGTTCTTTTCTGATGAAAACCGTACTTACCTGCTGCACCCGGATTTATATGCAAAAGATTCAATGTCTTATCATATAATACCTTAAGGATATGAGAATGACCGGATATAAACAATTTAGGAGGTTTTCTATAAATTTCAGGAATAACTTCTTTACTGTACTTCCCGGGATACCCTCCGATATGAGTCATCCAAACATCTGTACCTTCTATTGAAAACCGCAAATGTTTCGGATAGATGCGCCTAATATCTTGGCCGTCGATATTTCCATAGACAGCACGAAGAGGTTTGATAGACTGAAGTTTGTCAATAATTTCTATAGATCCTATATCTCCGGCATGCCATATTTCATCACATTCCGAAAAATACTTAACATACCGTTCATCCCAATAAGCATGAGTATCGGACAGTAATCCTATTCTTTTCATTTCTTGAATAATTTTCTACAAACATAGATAAACTTTCCCTTATTTCGCTTTTTCTGATCAAAAAGCTGATTTTACAATTATGTTAAGCTATTTTAATTCAAAAGAAATTTTATTTTCTGGACGATTTTATTATATTTGAAAGAGGCAAATTACCTTTATTTAAATACTAACCGTTAAAACATGCTGCTATGAGTGTAAAAAAGAATTTTGTGTTAGATACGAATGTTATTCTACACGATTACAAGTGCTTGTTTAATTTTCAAGATAATGATATTTTTATCCCAATAGTTGTCCTGGAAGAATTGGATAAGTTTAAAAAAGGAAATGATCAAATCAATTTCAATGCTCGAGAATTTGTTCGGGAATTAGATGAAATTACCGACAATCATTTATTTACAGAAGGCGCAATGTTAGGTCCTGACTTAGGACGATTATCTATCGTTGTCAACAATACCTATCCGGAAAGGGTAAATTCCGTATTTCCGGAAAAGAAGCCCGATCATCTTATTTTGGCAGCAACAATCATGGTCGAAAAAAATCATCCCGGAGAAAAGACAATTCTGGTTACCAAAGATATCAATCTACGGATGAAAGCCAGAGCCATAGGGATCGAAACAGAAGATTATATCAACGATAAAGTCAAAAATATCGATATTTTTGAATCTGAACATCGAATAATAGACAATATTTCTCCAGATATTATTGATGCCATTTATAAATCGAAAGATGGGATTCCGGCAACAGAAGTATCAGAAAAACCGTTTAAATCGAATGAATGCTTTGTCTTAGAAAGTGGAAATTCATCTGTCCTCGCCCGTTATGTTTCAGAAACCGGAAAAGTTAGAAAGGTCGTCAAAGAGAAAAATTTTGGTATAGAACCACGTAATGCCGAACAAACATTTGCATTGGATTTATTAAATGATCCGGATGTTAAGCTTTTAGCTTTAACAGGGAAGGCCGGAACCGGAAAAACTTTATTGGCTTTAGCCGGTGCTTTACGCCAAAATAAATTATATAAACAAATCTTATTAGCTCGACCTATTGTGGCCTTGGCCAATAAAGATTTAGGATATTTACCCGGAGATGAAAAGCAAAAAATAGCTCCTTATATGCAGCCTCTATTTGATAATCTGAACGTCATCAAGCATCAATTTTCTCTTGACAGTAGCGATTACAGAATTTTGCAGGATATGCAGGAAAAAGGAACTTTAGTTATCGAAGCTTTGGCATATATTCGAGGAAGAAGCCTATCTGAAACATTCTGTATTATCGACGAGGCTCAGAACCTTACTCCTCACGAAATAAAGACTATTATAACCAGAGCTGGAGAAGGAACCAAAATGGTATTTACCGGAGATATACAACAAATAGATTCTCCTTATTTGGATTCTCAATCTAACGGACTGGTTTATATGATCGACAAAATGCAAGGTCAAGATCTTTTCGGTCATGTAAATCTGATTAAAGGTGAAAGAAGTCGTCTTTCTGAACTTGCCAGCAACTTACTATAAGAATTATTTTATATAAAAAAACCTCCGATAAAAATCGGAGGTTTTTTTTATTTGATGTTTTAAGAAGGTATTACATCATACCGCCCATTCCACCCATTCCCGGGTTAGCCATAGGTGCAGGATTTTCTTCCTTCTTATCAGAAATAACACACTCTGTTGTCAAGAACATTCCGGCAATTGAAGCTGCGTTTTCAAGAGCTACACGTGTAACTTTTGCAGGATCGATAACTCCGGCAGCGAAGAAATTCTCATAAGTATTTGTACGAGCATTATATCCAAAATCGCCCTTACCATCTTTTACTTTTTGAACAACGATAGCACCTTCTACACCGGCATTGTTCACGATCTGACGAAGAGGTTCTTCAATAGCTCGTTTCACAATTTCAATACCCGTAGTTTCATCGTCATTCTCACCTTTTAATCCTTCAAGTGACGGGATTGCACGGATATAGGCAACACCTCCACCCGGAACAATACCTTCGGCTATTGCAGCCCGAGTTGCACTCAAAGCATCATCAACACGATCTTTCTTCTCTTTCATTTCGACTTCAGAAGCGGCACCGATATAAAGAACAGCAACACCGCCCGAAAGTTTAGCCAAACGTTCTTGCAATTTTTCACGATCATAATCGGAAGTTGTCTTTTCGATCTGAGCTTTTATCTGTGCTACACGAGAAGCAATAGCATCTTTGTCGCCCAAACCATTTACAATAGTTGTATTCTCCTTATTAACCGTTACTTTTTCTGCACGGCCCAACATATCGATTGTTGTTCCTTCCAGTTTTAAGCCTTTCTCTTCAGAGATAACAACACCACCCGTCAATACCGCAATATCTTCGAGCATCTCTTTACGACGATCACCAAAGCCCGGAGCTTTAACAGCACAAATCTTCAACGAACCCCGTAAACGGTTAACTACCAATGTAGCCAAAGCCTCGCTATCAACGTCTTCAGCAACAATCAACAACGGACGGCCCGATTGTGCAGTTGCTTCCAAAATAGGCAACATTTCTTTCAAAGAAGAAATCTTCTTATCGAAAATCAAAATATACGGGTTCTCCATTTCGCATTCCATTTTTTCTGTATCGGTTACGAAATACGGAGAAATATATCCACGGTCAAATTGCATTCCCTCAACTACATCTACTGTCGTATCAGTACCTTTAGCTTCTTCGACGGTAATTACACCTTCTTTTTTAACTTTCTTCATCGCTTCTGCTATCAACTGACCGATTTCACTATCGTTATTAGCAGAAATACGGGCTACCGATTCGATTTTTTCAAAATCATCACCAACTTCTTCAGCTTGAGCTTTAATACTTTCTACGACTTTAGCAACAGCTTTATCTATTCCTCGTTTCA
>CASFRL010000115.1 GCA_949297285.1 uncultured Bacteroidales bacterium | reverse complement strand
TTATACGGGAAATGCTCAAAATACTTTCCCGTTCCAAAATCCCGATTTATCTTTTGAGGAAAGAGTGGATGACTTGGTTTCCCGGTTGACTTTGGAAGAGAAGATCGCTCAGATGTTGAATAAAACTCCGGCTATCGAACGTTTGGGTATTCCTCCTTATGATTGGTGGAATGAATGTTTGCATGGTGTCGGGCGTACACCTTATAAGGTTACGGTATTTCCGCAAGCCATAGGGATGGCTGCAACATGGGACGATGCTTTGTTTCAACAGGTCGCTTCATCCATTGCCGAAGAAGGTCGGGCGATTTATAACGACGCCATATCGAAAGGAGTTCATAAAATTTATCATGGATTGACTTATTGGACTCCTAACATAAATATATTCCGGGATCCGCGTTGGGGTAGAGGACAGGAGACTTACGGCGAAGATCCTTATTTGACGGGCGTTTTAGGAAAGGCTTTTGTGCATGGTTTGCAAGGTGATGATCCTAAGTATTTGAAAGCTTCGGCTTGTGCAAAACATTATGCGGTACACAGCGGACCTGAAAATTCCCGCCATTTTTTCAATACCGAAGTGAGCCCGTATGATTTGTGGGATACCTATTTGCCGGCTTTTCGTGATTTGGTTGTCGATGCGAAAGTGTCGAGCGTAATGTGTGCTTATAATGCCTTCGGAGGACAACCGTGTTGCGGTAATGATTTGTTGTTACAGGATATCTTAAGAAAGCAGTGGCAATTTACCGGATATGTAACTTCCGATTGTGGGGCTATCGATGATTTCTTGAAACATAAAACTCACATCGATGCGGTTCATGCATCGGCAGATGCCGTATTGCACGGTACCGATCTTGAATGCGGACAAAATATGTATGTAAAACTTGTCGATGCCGTAGAACAAGGAGTTATTACCGAAGCTCAGATCGATGAATCGGTAAAACGTCTTTTTATGATTCGTTTCCGCTTGGGGCTTTTTGATCCTGCCGATCGTGTAGAATATGCGAAAATTCCGCTTTCTGTTCTTGAATGCGATGAACATAAGGATTTGGCTTTGAAAATGACAAGAGAGTCGGTCGTATTGCTGAAAAATGAGGATGTCCTGCCTTTGCGGAAAAATCTGAAGAAAATTGCGGTTATCGGTCCGAATGCCGATGATTCTACGGTTGTGTTGGGCAATTATAACGGATTCCCCTCTAAAGTGATTACTCCGTTGGAAGCGATTCGTTCGAAAGTGGGAAAACGTACGCAAGTCATATATGATAAGGCGATAGATTATGTAAAACCTTTTGATGAAAAGGCCATAAATGCTTTGATCGAACGTTTGAAGGGGGTTGATCAAGTGATCTTTGTTGGTGGAATATCGCCTCGTCTTGAGGGTGAAGAAATGCCGGTCTCGGTAGAAGGATTCCGTGACGGAGACCGTACCTCGATTGCTTTGCCTAAAGTTCAAACGCAATTGATGAAAAAAATGAAAGAGGCCGGATTACCCGTTGTCTTTGTCATGATGACAGGTAGTGCCTTGGCTATCGAGTGGGAATCACAAAATATTCCTGCGATATTGAATGCTTGGTATGGCGGTCAATTTGCAGGGCAAGCAATAGCTGATGTATTGTTTGGCGATTATAATCCTTCGGGAAGACTGCCGGTTACATTTTATCGTTCCGATAGCGATCTGCCTCCATTTGGGACATATTCAATGGCAAATAGAACTTATCGCTATTTTAAAGGCGAAGCTTTATATCCGTTCGGATTTGGTTTAAGTTATACGATGTTCGACTATTCAGCTCCCCAGATCGTTGCGGGAGGAAAGGTCGGTGAACCGCTTAAGGTTTCTGTAAAGGTGAAAAATATAGGGAAGAAAGATGGTGACGAAGTCGTTCAGTTATATCTTTCTCATGAAAATATTGATAGAGCTCCCATTGCTGCGTTGAAAGGTTTCAAACGGGTTTATTTGAAAGCCGGAGAAGAAAAAACCGTTTCTTTCGAATTGTCTCCTCGGGATATGTCTTTGCCTGACGAAAAAGGAATCATAACCGTATTTCCGGGTAAAAAGACAATCTATGTAGGCGGAATGTCTCCTGTGTCTGAAGCTAAATCGAAGGGCTTGGTAAAAAGTACAGCGTTACAACTTACCGGAGATGCTTATGTAATAAAATAATTTTGTTAGATATCCAAAATCTCTTTTCAGGCGATCTTTCAGGTCGCCTGAATTTTTTTTGATACCATTCCTTCCGGTATATTTTGAAAGAAAAATCCCCGCATCAACCAGTTGATGCGGGGATTTGTTATAGAAAGAAATTACTTAAGCCTGTTCCAATTTCAATGTTTCGGTCGGTTGATCGCAAACTTCAGTCGGTCCGAAGTATTGGATCGGTCCCGGATAAACATAGCACGTTTCTTTGGCCCATTGTTCACGTTGAGCTACAAAGTGTTTAAAGGGTGCACCGTCAAGTTTTACCAAAGCCTTTTGTATTACCGGTTTCATTTCTCCGTGACGACGTTCCATGTTCATCATCATGGTTACAGGAACCCCTCCGGCAATCCATTCATCGGCCGGTTTGGTCGTGTTACGAACCGAAGACATATATCCGGTCTTTCCTTCACCAATCAACATGGCTGCCGTATATCCTAACGAATAGCAATAGTCTGCGTCAAAATTCGAAGGAGCAGCGCAACGGCCTTCGTATCCGAAGAAATGGTGTTGAGCGGCAAATTTACCGTTGTATTTACCTTCAGCTTTCCATTCTGCCAATTTTTTACCTACCATTTCCGAAAGTAATTTTTCGGTTTCGATCAACGATACTTGAACATTTCCGTGAGGGTCGCGGTCTAATGACAACTGGCGGGCAACGCCTTCGGGAAGGCTGGCATAAATGGCCGAATTTTCAGGAGAAAGGTGGTTGATGATATAATTCCGTTGTTCCGATTTCTTGATCATGGCAAACTCGTCACTGTTATGAGCAAGGAAGTCGTTCAATTCGGCAATAAGTCTTTTCATGGCCGGAATAAATTCGATCAATCCTTCCGGAATAAGAACCGTACCGAAGTTATTGCCTTGAGCTGCGCGATCGGCAACGATTTTGGCAATGTAGGTTACGACATCGTCCAAAGACATATTTTTTGCCTCAACTTCTTCTGAGATGATGCAAATGTTCGGTTGGGTTTGTAAAGCACATTCCAAAGCAATATGCGAAGCCGAACGTCCCATCAATTTGATGAAGTGCCAATATTTTTTTGCAGAGTTGCAGTCGCGTTGGATATTTCCGATCACTTCAGAATATACCTTGCAGGCCGTATCAAAACCAAAAGATGTCTCTATCATTTCGTTTTTAAGGTCTCCGTCGATTGTTTTCGGACAGCCGATTACCTGTACACCGGTATTTTTCTTCTTGTAATATTCGGCCAATACGCAAGCGTTGGTATTGGAGTCATCACCACCAATAATGACGAGAGCTTTGATATTCAATTCTTTAATGATTTGCAGACCTTTGTCGAATTGATCTTCCATTTCGAGTTTCGTACGTCCCGAACCGATAATATCAAATCCTCCGGTATTCCGGTATTCATCGATAATGTCTTGAGTCAGTTCTATATATTTGTGATCGACAAGACCGCCCGGGCCCAATAAGAAGCCAAATAGGCGGCAATCTTTGTTCATTGCTTTCAATCCGTCGAAAAGTCCGGCAATTACATTGTGTCCGCCGGGAGCTTGTCCCCCCGAAAGTATAACACCGGCATTGATGGCCGGATAGTTTTTGGTTTCGTTACTTTCTACGAACGATAATACCGGCATTCCGTAAGTATTGGGGAATAATTTTGCAATAGCATCCTGATCGGCTACCGACTGAGTAGGAGCCCCTTCTTGTATTTTGAGGGATCCTTTAAGCGCTTTAGGCAACTTCGGTTGATAAGCTGCACGAGCTATTTGCAGAGCACTTTTTTTCATTGTAATTGAGAATTTATTTATGTTAATAATTAAAACTACTGTTCTTCTTACAAAAGCGACACAAATTTCGTCAATTTTTTTCAGAATGCAAAAAAAGAGTAGGATGAAAAAACGTGAATCGTTGATGTAATCGATTGCATACATACCATATATTTCTTAATATTTCTTACTTTTTCATACTTTGCCGATTTTTAGGATAAATATTGTCGTTTGAGCTTTTTAAATTTGGATAAAATAATAAAATATCGCCGATTGTTCTGCTTTTTCTTCAATTATATCTGTTGTTAAAATCAAAGAAAAATTCTACCTTTGCGGTGCTTATAAAAAGGCTTTAAAATTTTCATTAAATAAAAAGAGCGAATTATTATGATCTATTCACACGAAGTAGAACACATGTGTGTTGTAAAGAAAGGACCGAATCATGGTCCGGCTCCCATACCTGAAGAAGGTAAATGGGTAAAAGCCAAAGAAGTGATTGATATTTCAGGCTTGACTCACGGTGTGGGGTGGTGTGCTCCGCAACAAGGTGCGTGTAAACTGACTCTGAATGTAAAAAACGGTGTTATCCAAGAAGCGTTGGTAGAAACGATCGGTTGTTCGGGTATGACTCATTCAGCAGCTATGGCTTCTGAAATTCTTCCGGGAAAAACAATTCTCGAAGCATTGAATACCGATCTTGTATGTGATGCTATCAATACTGCAATGCGTGAACTTTTCTTACAGATCGTTTACGGACGTACTCAGTCGGCTTTCTCTGAAGGTGGGTTGATGATCGGTGCCGGTTTGGAAGATCTCGGTAAAGGTTTGCGTAGCCAAGTAGGAACATTGTATGGAACCTTGGCTAAAGGTCCTCGTTATTTGGAAATGGCAGAAGGTTATATCAAGACTATCGCTCTTGACAAAAACGATGAAATTTGCGGATATGAATTTGTTCACCTCGGAAAATTCATGGATGAGATTAAGAAAGGCACAGATGCCAATGAAGCATTGAAGAAAGTAACCGGTACTTACGGACGCTTCACTAAAGAACAGGGTGCAGTTAAATATATTGATCCACGTCAAGAATAATATAAGGAGGAACAACAATGATTAGAGAAGTAAAATTTGAAAGTCAAGACCGTCGTATCAAACAGATTCTTGCTGCTTTGAATGAAAACGGAATTAAGGATATCGAAGAAGCAAATGCTATCTGCGAATCTTATGGCCTCGATCCTTATAAGACGTGTGAAGAAACTCAACCTATCTGTTTTGAAAATGCTAAGTGGGCTTATGTCGTAGGGGCTGCCATTGCATTGAAAAAAGGTTGTAAAAATGCTGCCGAAGCTGCCGAAGCTATCGGTATCGGATTACAGTCGTTCTGTATTCCGGGATCGGTTGCCGATGACCGTAAAGTAGGACTCGGACATGGTAATTTGGCTGCAATGTTGTTGCGTGAAGAGACCAAATGTTTTGCCTTCCTGGCCGGTCACGAATCATTTGCCGCTGCAGAAGGAGCAATCAAGATTGCTGCAAAAGCCGACAAAGTTCGTAAAGAACCGTTGCGTTGTATTTTGAATGGTCTTGGTAAAGATGCTGCGCAGATTATTTCCCGTATCAATGGGTTTACTTATGTTCAGACTCAATTTGATTATTATACTGGAGAATTGAAAGTTGTTAAGGAAATTGCCTATTCCGATGGTCCTCGTGCCAAAGTAAAATGCTATGGCGCCGATGATGTTCGTGAAGGTGTAGCTATTATGTGGAAAGAAGGCGTAGATGTTTCTATCACAGGTAACTCTACCAACCCGACCCGTTTCCAACATCCGGTTGCTGGTACATACAAGAAAGAGCGGGTATTGGCAGGTAAACCTTATTTCTCGGTTGCATCAGGTGGTGGTACAGGTCGTACATTGCATCCAGATAATATGGCTGCCGGTCCTGCTTCTTATGGTATGACCGATACGATGGGCCGTATGCACTCAGATGCTCAGTTTGCCGGTTCTTCATCTGTTCCTGCTCACGTAGAGATGATGGGATTCCTCGGTATCGGTAACAACCCGATGGTAGGATGCACAGTGGCTTGTGCCGTTGACGTAGCTACTGCTTTAAATAAGTAATTAGAGCTACTTAATCAATATAATAAATCCCTGTAACTTTATAAGTTATGGGGATTTTTATTTTTCCAGAAAGTCTATGGCATATTTTTTTAAATCATTATTTATAAAACCACGGACAATTTGCCCCAACTTATCTAATAATTCGTTGTTATAACGAGATAATTGAACCGTATGAACCACCAGTTTTGTATGCGCTGAATTATAGTGGACATTTATAAATTTTCTTTTCTTCCCTTCCCCGCAAAAATCTGTTTTCCCTACCCATCTGACCGAAAATATTTCTTCCATATTAATTCCATAATTCTTTGGATAGTGCCCGGCTGGAATGATAACGATCGGAAATTTCTGAAAGAAATCACTCTTAAACATCTCTTTTCTGTGCATTATTGATTTATGGGTCAGTACAGGGTCTGTCTGGTTTGACATTGCCGCAGTTTCGTCACTAAAATCTGTAGAAAAAACATATTTATGAAAGTCAATCAAGTCCATTTTCCCTTTTTGTGGTTTACCGGCAATCCTGTCATAAAGTTTTTGATAAGCAACCCAAGTGCGTGCAGTACCTTCATTCGGCTGATCGTTGCCCTTTAATTTTTTGTTTACCAAGCATTTTTGACCTTTGTATGGATACAGAGGATTATAGTCTGTTTCAGCAGAGTGAAAACTTTCTTTTAATGTGTCATACGAAACAGAATCTTGCCGGTCTAAATTTGCAAGCCATTGTTCACAATTACACTTTATATCCCGTTCATACAAAATTTTACCTTCCGGAACATTCCTGTCAATTGCCGGTTCTTTTGAAATAATAAGGATTTTTGCATTAGGATTACCATGTCCGATATAGTTGAATTTTCTGCTTTCCACTAATTCTCTAAATGATTCAGAATATTTCACGATAAAATCTGAGTTTATAAATTGTTTGTAAATGCTGATTGCTCTTACTATACCATTTTATTCCCTAAACCAAAGTTAATTCATATCTTGTCGGATTATGAATTAACGGTAATTGTAAGTATAAATCATTTTATTGCATCCAATAGGATAAAAGCTGCCCAATATTTCGGGTTTTGGTAAGGTTTTACTTTTTTTATCGTCTTTTCTTTCATATTGCGTTGAGTCTGTTCTCTGGCATGAGCCGACAACGGACGTTTTCCCATATTCGTAGAAACTGCTTTTTCCACTTCAAATTCACGTACATATTGTTGGGCATTTTGTAATGCATCGAATTTACTTTTCCCGGCAACTAAGTTTTTGTAAAATTGAGTCATCAATATTTGGGTGGCGTTATCATCCACTTTCCAAAGGCTCATCATCAGAGCATTTGCCCCGGCTTTCTTAAAGCCTCGCTGAAGTCCGAAAACCCCGTCGCCCGTAATCTCTCCAAGACCGGTTTGGCAAGCCGATAAGACGACAAGATCGAGACTGCGTAAATCAAGAGAAGCTATTTCCTTCGCTGTGAGGATTCCGTCATCGACATATAAGGGCAGTCTCTCTCCCTTCAAAGCCGTATTTGCTCCGGCAAAAAGTAATCCCGAACGTGTCAGCGCTTTATCTTCGGTATAGCGCCCCAATAGATTGCTTTGTAAGGGTCTCATTTGAAAATCGGTTGTTTCCGTTTCGCGCTCTTTCCAATAGAATCCGTGTGTAGCAATATGTATTATATTTATATGTTTGCCCGATAGCGCTTTAAAAGAAGTCTCTGTACCGGTTGAGTCTGTATATAGCTTTGTCTTTACGGCAGACGATTCTAAGGCCTTTTCAATATCTTCTGCTTCTGTTTTGGTTGCCGGTAGATATTCGGGAAGAGAAGATGTGCCTCTGTAAGCATCTAAGGAATCGGCTATATTATAATATGAAGTAAAATCATCTGTTTCGGTTTTTTCAAAATGCCGATTGTTGTCTGCTGTCGGAATACCGTTTTTCAGGTCATATCGCAACCCTCCGTATATGGCTGCGTTATCTCGTTTTGCAGTACTTTTTTCCAAAGCTAACTCTCGTGTCGACGAGAGGCGATAGAGTTTTTTATTATCGAGAATAGAACTCGGAACGGATTCTATCGCAATGTTGTACAATTCGCCGGAGGGAGAAAAATAAATATTTTCGGCATCATTAATATATTCTTTCAGCGGTTGCCATACAAGATCACTGATAGCGTTTGAGGTGTAATAGTCACGTGAACGTATGCTTTTCAATGCTCTTTCTTCGAAAAGAGGTACCATTCGAGGCTCTTTCATATCTTTGCGCAACACATAAGCGACATAGATGATAGAGTCTTTAGCGGAAGGAAAAGAAACAAATTCCACAGCCGCATCTTTTGTATCGATCTTGTTCGATATCTGTTTCCAGTCGATAACCAGATTGTGTGTATAATCTCCGTATAATTTCGAGTATCTTAAAAGTTTATGTTCCTTATTGTCTGCTATCCTTTCTAAAGAATCTAAATTGGCCGGACGTTCGGTTATCGGCTTTTCGCGTAATTCATCTATTTGCTTTCGCAACGAACGTAACTCATTATAGAGGGTTATACTCTTTTTATCACCGCTTTCCTGCACCAATGTGCTAAACTCTATATCCGAATTTAAAAGTAGACCTTTACTTATCAGAGCGCTATTGTATCCGTTGGCAAAAAGGGTGTCGTTCCGAACCTTATAGGCAAAGTTATGGGTGTAGTTTTCGAGCCAAATCTTGTATCTGTTCCAAAACAGCCGTCTTTCGTAAGCCGTAAGATTGACGAATGTCTTTTTTATTAAACTCGATAGCAGGTTTGTACATGCTACAATGTCATCGTTCACTTCCGACAGGTTATTGGCTGCTATATTATAGAAAACCGAATTGCCGAGCATCGTAATATAATGGTTATGATCCTTCCCATATACTTTTTCATAAATATTCAGAATCCTTTTTGCAAGATGGGCTGCTTCTGGATAATTTCCTGAATAACAGTTATATCTTGCTAAGTTGTCTAATAATATGGCGTAGTTTGGATGTTCTTCACCGAACTGCTTTTTACAAATATTCAATGCCATGCTTTCTAAACGGATGGCCTCTGCATAGTTGCCTAAAGATGAATTATAGTCGGCCAGATTGTTTAATGCTGTAGCGTAATAGGGATGTTCTGTACCCAATGCCTTAGAGAAGATATTCAGTGCTTCTGTTCCCTGCCGGATGGCTTCGGAATAATTGCCCGAAGATGAATGATAATTTGCCAGACTGCCTAAGGATACTGCATAATCGGGGTGTTCTGTACCCAATACTTTTGCCCGGATATTCAGGGCTTCCGTGCTCAGTCTGATTGCTTCGGAATAATTGCCCAAGGATGAATTGTAGGCTGCCAGATTATTTAGCGATGTGGCATAATCGGGGTGTTTGGTCCCTAATACTTTGACCCGAATATTTAAAGCCTCCGTACCTAATCTGATTGCTTCGGAGTAGTTTCCCAGAGAAGAATTGTAGGTGGCTAACCTGTTTAATGATGTGGCATAATCGGGGTGTTTCGTTCCCAATGCTTTTGCCCGGATGTTCAGTGCTTCTGTTCCCAGCCGGATAGCCTCGGAGTAATTGCCCGAAGAAGAATGGTAATCGGCCAAGTTGCTTAACGATGTGGCATAATTGGAGTTTTTTGTTCCCGATATCTTGGCAAAAATATTCGAGGCTTCCGTCCCCAACCGGATCGCTTCAGAATAATTTCCCGAAAATGAATGGTAGCTGGCCAAATTACTCAATGCCAAAGCATAATCGGAACTCTCTGTGCCTAACTCTTTT
>CASFRL010000114.1 GCA_949297285.1 uncultured Bacteroidales bacterium | reverse complement strand
ATCGGCACAAGCCATATCCAAAGCAACCGGATCGAGAGATGCGGCAATTCCCAAATCAGGCACAATAGCGGCATCATTATGATTCCAACAGTCGCATTCCGGAGAAACATTCATAATGAAACTGATATGGAACTGCGGCTTATCTTGCAACACCGCCAAAGAGTATTCGGCAATTTTATAATTCAGACGTTCCGAAGTATCGTCTTCGCCCAATTGAGCTGCATCGAACTGACACAGTGCTACACATTGTCCGCACCCTACGCACTTTTCATAATCGATTTGGGCGATACGATGTTCGTTCAAATGGATTGCATCATGGGCACAATGCTTTACACAAATATTACATCCTTTGCAATTCGCCTCTTCGATTTTAGGCGATGAAGAAGAATGTAATTCGAGTTTTCCGCCGACACTGGCGCATCCCATACCGAGATTTTTCAAAGCGCCTCCGAATCCGGCCTGCTCGTGACCTTTAAAATGGTTCATCGTTACAATGACATCGGCATCGGCAATTGCGGTTCCGATTTTTGCAGTGCGGCAATATTCCTGATTGATTTCTATTTCTCGATAATCGGTTCCTTTCAAACCGTCACCGATAATTACATTGCATTGTGCAGAGATAGGATTGAAACCGTTCTCCATTGCGCTGCGCAAATGATCGACAGCATTGGAACGGTTCCCCGAATAAAGGGTATTGCAATCGGTCAAAAAAGGCTTTGCGCCAAGACTTCTCAATAAATTTACCATACGTGCGGCATAATTCGGACGTATATAAGCCAAATTACCCGGCTCGCCAAAATGAATTTTTACGGCTGTAAACGGATTAGTAAAATCCAATTCACAAATTCCCGCTTTACGACAAAGGCGTTCCATCTTATCCAATAAATTATTGGACGGCGTCGTATGCAAATCGGTAAAAAAAACTTTAGACTTTTTCATATCAAATAATTTGTACCTACAAAAATACAATTTCAAAATTTATCAGACGACAAGGGCAGGGTACTTTTTCCCTTGACGGCTGTCCCGCAATGCCATACGGTTCAACAATCGGGCTGTAAACTCATAGTTTTTCAATCCCCATTTCGGCACAATCAACAAGTCGTCCGGCGACTGGGATATAAAACGCTCTACTGTAATATCGGGTCTCAAATGCTCGATAAAGTCGATTACCAAATCGATATATTCATCGACATCGTAGATATGAAACTGCTCGGGATTTTCGGCATATTCATGCGCCATACGGGTATTGCGAATCAGTTGCAGCTGATGAAGTTTCAATGTTGACAAGGGTAGCTGCGACAATTTTTCGGCATGGGAAATGATCATGTTCCTATCTTCTCCGGGAAGTCCCAAAATCATGTGCGCTCCGGTCAATATTCCGGCATCAGCCGTCCGCTGTATCGCATCGACCGAATCGGCAAATGTATGCCCTCTATTTATTCTTTTCAATGTATCATCGCATGTTGTCTCGACCCCATACTCGACCAAGACAAAATAGCGTTGCGATAATTCGGCCAGATAATCGAGCAATTTTTCGGGCATACAATCGGGGCGCGTCCCGATAATCAGCCCGACGACTCCGGACGTTTTCAATGCTTCTTCGTACTTGTTCCGGAGAGTATCCAGTTCGGCATAAGTATTAGTATAAGCCTGAAAATAGGCAAGATACTTCATATCCGGATACTTGCGTCCAAAAAATCGAAAACCATCCTGTAATTGTTCGGAAATAGATTTGCCGGTATGACAATATTCGGGGCTGAAGGTTTGGTTATTACAATAAGTACAGCCGCCACGTCCTTTCGAACCATCTCTATTCGGACATGTAAATCCTGCATTTATAGATATTTTCTGAACTTTCTCTTGAAAATATTTTTTCAGGAAGGTCGTAAAGTCGGCATAAGGTTTTTCATTCATTCCTATCTACTTCCCATATTCTTTGTAAAATCCGACAATTGCTTCAATGCCTTTATCCATCACTTCTATCGGCATATTCTCATTGGGAGAATGTGTTGCATCCGATTCTAAGCCGAATCCCATGAGAATAGATTTTACACCCAAGACTTTCTCAAAAGCAGCGATAATAGGAATGCTTCCGCCTCGACGAACAGCCAACGGTCTTTTTCCGAAAGCCTTTTCATACCCTTTCTCGGCAGCTTTGTATGCCGGAAGATCTATCGGGCAAACATACCCTTCGCCTCCATGCATCGGCGTCACTTTTACCTGAACATAATCGGGCGCTATCTGCCGAATATAATCCATAAACATTTGCGATATTTTCTCATGTTCTTGATGCGGAACGAGACGGCACGAGACCTTGGCATAGGCTTTGGAAGGGAGTACGGTTTTCGATCCGTTGCCCGTAAAACCTCCCCAGATGCCGCAAACATCGAAAGTGGGGCGAATGGCTGTACGTTCCAATGTCGAATAGCCTTTTTCGCCGAAAAGGGCTTTTACGTCAAGTGCATTGCGATATTTCTCTTCATTATAAGGAACTGCAGCCAGCATTTCCCGCTCCTGAGCAGAGACTTCCTCGACATCATCATAAAAACCGGGAATAGTGATGCGTCCGTCGCTGTCGGTAATTCCGGCAATCATCTTACATAAAACATTTATAGGATTCGCCACCGCTCCACCGAATATTCCAGAATGCAGATCCCGGTTAGGCCCGGTAACTTCTATTTCCCAATATGCCAATCCCCGCAAACCGGTGGTAATAGAGGGGACATCGGCCCCTACCATACTTGTATCTGAAACCAAGATGATATCAGATTTTAAAAGTTCTTTATGGGTACGGCAAAAATCTTCAAGACCGGGAGAACCGATCTCTTCTCCGCCCTCAAGTAAGAATTTGACATTGCACTTCAACCAATTTTCATGCAGGGCTATCTCAAAAGCTTTCAGTTGCAGAAACGACTGGCCTTTGTCATCGTCAGCCCCCCTTGCCCACAAACGTCCATCGCGGATGACCGGTTCAAAAGGATCGGTATTCCACAACGCCAACGGTTCGACGGGCATTACGTCATAATGGCCATAAATCAATACCGTAGGAGCCGATTGATCGATGGTTTTAGAAGCAAACACTACGGGATTTGCCGATGTCGGCATTATCTCTGCCGTATCGACTCCGGCACTTAACAGCAACTCTTTCCAACGTAAAGCGCAGGCTTGCATATCGTCCTTGTGTGCAGGGTCTGAACTTATTGACGGAATTCTGATCAAAGAGAACAGCTCGTCTTGAAACCGTTGCCGATTTTTTTCAATATATTCTTTTACATCCATAATTCTTTGCTTTTTTACAGGTTAGTCGATATGTCTTGCTTTATTCAACAGGTAATGGTCAAGAATAACCATTGCTGCCATCGATTCTACAATGGGCACTGCACGAGGCAACACACACGGGTCGTGCCGGCCTCTTGCCTTCAGATTTATTTCATTCCCGTCATAATCCAACGTACGGATGTCTCTCAAAACGGTAGCCACCGGTTTAAATGCGACTTTAAAATAGATATCTTCGCCATTGGAGATGCCGCCTTGTATTCCACCCGAATGATTTGTTTTCGTAGAGATTTTCCCATTTTTTCTGATAAATATGTCATTCATTTCCGAACCGCGATACTGCACGCCGTCGAAACCCATACCATATTCAAAACCTTTTGCCGCATTGATACTCAACATGGCACTGCCCAAATCTGCATGAAGTTTGTTAAATACAGGATCACCCAATCCGACCGGCACATTCTTCACGACACAGGTAATTACTCCGCCTATGGTATCACCCTCGGCTTTCACTTCGGCAATCAACTCGATCATTTTTTCTGCCGTATCGGCATCCGGACAACGCACAATATTCAATTCTGCCCGATTTAAATCATAATACGTATAATCCTTGGGTAATTTGATGGGGCCTACTTGCGAGGTAAAAGCCTTAATATCGACAGAGAGTTTACGCAGCGCCAGTTTAGCCAAAGCTCCGGCAACACAACGGGCGATCGTCTCTCTTGCAGAAGAACGCCCTCCGCCCCGGTGATCTCTATAACCGTATTTTTGCTGATAGGTATAATCTGCATGAGACGGCCGATATGCATATTTCAAATTATCGTAATCGTTCGAATGTTGATTTTCGTTATATACGACAAAACCGATCGGTGTTCCCGTAGAATATCCGTCAAATATTCCGGAAAAAAATTCCACCTGGTCTTGCTCTTTTCTCGGAGTAACAATCGAAGACTGACCGGGACGACGACGATTCAACTCTGCCTGTATAAAATCCATATCGATCTCGACTCCTGCCGGCATACCATCGACAACCCCTCCTACTCCTTTTCCATGAGACTCACCGAACGAGGTAAGCCTGAATATTGTTCCGAAACTGTTCATCGTTTAACTATCTTATTTTATATAGGAAAGTAAAGATACGACTTTTTCCCGAATATTGAATACGAGCCGAGACTTATAACACGAAAAACGCTTTATTTTCACAAGCATTACCTATTGTTTTTTTTAAGTAAAAGTTTCTTTCGATTTTAATAAAAAAAGAGAACCGAAAGAAAATAAATAAACTAAAAAAGCTATATTTGTAACCACGATTTTATATCTAAAAAATAGAAGAAAAATGAAAAATCTGAAATTTACAGCATTGTTTTTAGCTGCAATTATGATGCTCGCCGGATGCGGCACAATGAGCAATACCGGAAAAGGTGCGCTTATTGGCGGTGGTGGTGGTGCAGCTTTGGGTGCCGGAATAGGAGCACTCGTCGGTAAAGGTAAAGGAGCCGCAATCGGGGCAGCCGTAGGGGCAGCCGTAGGAAGTGGAGCCGGAGCTCTTATCGGGAAAAAGATGGATAAACAGAAAGAGGAACTGGAAAAAATCCAAAATGCACAGGTTTCTTCTGTTACAGACCAAAATGGACTTCAGGCCATTAAGGTAACTTTTGACAACGGTATTCTTTTTAAACTGAACAGCTCGACACTGAATGCCACGTCAAAGACGGCATTGTCTCAATTTGCCGCATCTCTAAAAAATACTCCGGAAACGGATATTACAATTTGGGGACACACCGACAATACGGGAACTTTGGCCGTGAATGAACGTATCTCGGCCGAAAGAGCTGAAGCCGTTGCTGATTTCCTGGTTCAAAACGGAATTCCAAGAAGCCGAATGACAACGGCCGGAAAAGCTTATAACGAACCGGTTGCCAGCAATGACACCGAAGCCGGACGTGCACAAAACCGCCGGGTAGATATTTATATTACGGCAAACGAAACAATGATTAAACAAGCAGAACAAGGTACTTTACAGTAAAATATTCTGGAAGAAGAATCAGAAGATACCCCCGAAGGCCGATCGGCCCTTTCGGGGGTTCTTTTATTCAAAAAAACGACAAACCCAATATCTGAATATCCAGAACATAAAAAAGAGAAAGAAAATATCATGTTTTTCATTCTTTAGTTTTCGGAATCTTGAAATCTTTATCGTATATTTGTTATATACATAAACTGAAGACTAATTTAATACGACAACTATGAAAGTATCTTATCTTTTATTGGCGGAAGGCTTTGAAGAAACCGAAGCTCTTGCTACTATCGATATGCTACGCCGGGCGGGTATGACAGTAAAAACCGTATCGATTACCTCAAAACCGGAAGTTAGGGGTGCTCATGACATTCTTGTGTGCGCCGATATGACTTTTGACGGAAAACTCTTGTCCGAAGCACAATGGATCATATTGCCCGGCGGACTACCCGGGGCAAAAAATCTGGAAGAGTTTGCTCCGCTAATCGATATATTGAAAAAACGGGCCTCTGCCGGAGAAAATATTGCAGCAATTTGTGCAGCTCCCGCTCTTGTTCTCGGCAAAAACGGTCTATTGAAGGGGAAACGCGCCACCTGTTATCCGGGGTTTGAACAGTTCCTCGACGGAGCCGATTATACAGCCCACTCCGTTGAAACGGACGGTAACATTATTACCGGAAACGGTCCGGCATCGACATTTAAGTTTGCAGCAAAAATCATCGAAAATACTTTGGGTAAAGATGCTGCCGACACGGTACTAAACGGAATGATGTTCGAAAAATAAATAAAGTCCATAAATCGAGAAATGCCGACAATATTTGTATAATTGTCGGCATTTCTCGATTTTCCTTAAATTGTATCAATAAACAAAAAAACTTTTGCTCTTGATCATATCTTTTATTTTTTCTATCAAATCTTCATTCTTACAATTGATAAAATTCATAAAAGGGCATATACTCTCCACATTCACCAGACACCAGTCTCCGATAAACTTGATATAATTATTCTCATCGACGGTCAACT
>CASFRL010000113.1 GCA_949297285.1 uncultured Bacteroidales bacterium | reverse complement strand
ATATCAATAAAATGCTGAAACTGAAGTGGCCGCAGACATCACTTTTTTACGTTGGCTCCGTATTACAAACTCTGTCGCTATTCCGACAGTAAATACATGTGTATACATTTTATAGACCAAATGATTCTGATGGGTAGAGCGTAAACGGTTTTTATATCCGATACGTATCGCACTTCGCCCTACCGGGAGATCGATGGTAAATAAATTGGACATATCGAATTGGTTGTGAAACGATCCGAAATGGACGATATCTTTTGTATTGCCAAGACTGAATATCTCATAATACGTTTCGCCATACCCCGGACAAAAGAAACTTCCGGCAAAAGGCAGGGAGACAGCATACCGGAACGTTATCGGATAATTCGATATGCGCCATGTATAAATCGCCATACCGGCAAGACCGACATTAACCGAGGCTTTGGCTGCTGCCGGATTATTTGAATTTCGAAGATTATATATACCTCCTGCTCCGGCACTCAACTCGCCTCCACCCAGCAATTTCAATTTGCACGGCAAACGAAACATCCGATACAAGCCAAAAGAATAATCGATCATACCGGTTATCATCATTCCGTTTCCGGGAGTATTTCGGGTCATCGAAAAGTCGACATCGAAAAGATGCCGGGTTGCCCATTGTCCGGCGCCGAAAGGTGCAATTCTCATTCTTTCGTGTCCGATACCCGCATCAAAGCCGGCATATCGGCTAATCGACAAATAGGTATCGTAAATCTGATTTTTCCCTACCGAAAAATATGTAGAAGAGACTATCGGTCGTACGACTTCTGTCGAATCGGGGTCTTGCTCCACCGCCCACAACAGATCTCGCCCGAATAAAGAAATCAATAACAAGACGAACAGGGTTCGGTACAATCGGTTTCTCATCTCTTAAAACAATTTCATTTGACCGGTAATCTCATCCAATATATCACTATTGCCTTCGGCAGGAGAGTCCGAAGAGTCGTTTACGTCTTCCGGCAATTCCGCTTCCGGCACATCTTGCTGCGGGAGCTCTTTCTTCAACGGTTCCAACTCATTGATTTTCTCTATCGCATACGTAGATATCCGCTTGCCTTTCGCCTTAAAGCTCTTTATTCCGATAAACTCATCGGCATCGATTACCAGCGGTTCGCGGAAAGCATCATTTCCCCCGAACACCACCTCAAGACGAGGATACGGTTCATCGGTCAACAATATTAAAGACGAATTTGGATTCTCTCCTAAGAAATTCTGCTTCTTCTGCGTCGGGTTCAACTTAAACCGTTTTAAGTAAGGATATCCCTGATCGGCATCATGCAAAGCCGCAGTCCAGGTTTTTCCCGAATCATACTTTTCGATAATCAAGATGTCGGCATCATAATGGTTGGTTGCATCAAAAGAGGTCGTACAGAAATCGCCGTTTTTCATGATCACAAGAATCTGATCTGTCCCATGGAATTCGCCGAGGAACTCACCGCGACCGTCATAATTGAGCCGCAATATATCCCGATCGAACCAGACCTGACGGCCACCCAACGTAGAACCGCCTTTTTCTTTCAAGGATATTTTATGTATTTCGTTTTTGGTCACGATATTTCCCATCGACTGCCGACCTTTAATTGCAATCTCGCTAAAGTCTTTATCGATATATAAACATTTAAGTCGAGGTTTGGGTTTAAATGTTATTTTCAATATCTCTGCCTCGCCGTTCGGGTTTGCAGTAAACCACACGACTCGCGAACCCGGTTTACCTTGCGTCAGGTCATACTCCTTATCCCGGGTCACGCCGGTCACGGCAAAACGTTTGATATAGTGCAGGCCATCTTTCCCGTCGCGATAGATAACATTATAAATTGTACGGTTATCATTCTTCTTAAATACATTGATATACAATATGTTTTTCCCGACAAACATTTTTTCGCTCACCCGAACGACCTTATATTTACCGTCTTTGTAGAAAATGATTATATCGTCTATATCCGAACAGTTACAAATAAATTCATCTTTCTTGAGGCCGGTTCCTATAAAGCCCTCTTCCCGGTTGATATACAGTTTTTCATTGGCTTCTACCACCTTGGCGGCTTCGATCGTATCGAAACTTCGGATTACCGTCCGGCGCGGATAATTCTTACCGTATTTTCTTTTCAACGCTTCATACCAGCGAATCGTATAATCGACAATATGGGACAAGTGGTTTTCTATCTCTTCGATGTCGGTTCTGATTGCTGCGATCTGCTCGTCGGCTTTCTCAGAATTGAACTTAAGGATACGCCCCATTTTTATCTCCATCAACTTCACAATATCTTCTCGAGTCACCTCTCTGATAAAGCTGCTCTTAAAAGGCTCTATCCTTTTATCGATATGGGCTACGGCAATGTCCATAGAGGCACTCTCTTCAAAGCCTTTGTCTTTATAAATCCGCTCTTCGATAAAGATTTTCTCCAACGAGGCAAAATGAAGCGTCTCTTCCAATTCATTTTTCTGGATATTCAGCTCTTCGCCCAACAGCCGGACAGTATTGTCGACACTACGCTTCAGCACATCGCTCACAGTCAAGAAATGCGGCTTGCTGTCACAAATCACGCAACAATTCGGCGAAATGCTGACCTCACAATCGGTAAACGCATACAGTGCGTCAATAGCCTTGTCCGAGGAAGTTCCCGGTATCAGATGTACCAATATTTCGGCTTGTTGGGCAGTATTGTCATCGACCTTGCGAATTTTTATTTTACCTTTTTCCAAAGCCTTCAAAATCGACTCGATCAATGTCGTTGTCGTTTTTCCATAAGGTATTTCGGTAATGGCCAGCGTCCGGTTATCGCGTTTTTCCACTTTTGCCCGAACTTTCACCGACCCGCCGCGCTCGCCGTCATTGTAACGGGTCACATCGATAAACCCTCCTGTTTGGAAATCGGGGAACAGCTCAAAAGGTTCACCCCGTAAATAAGCGATTGCGGCATCCAGTATTTCATTAAAATTATGAGGCAGTATTTTCGAAGACAGCCCGACGGCAATACCCTCGACTCCCTGAGCCAGCAACAAAGGGAATTTTACGGGAAGTGTTATCGGCTCTTTATTACGACCGTCATACGAAGGTTTCCATTGCGTGGTCTTGGGATTGAATACTACATCAAGGGCAAATTTCGACAACCGGGCTTCAATATAACGGGGTGCGGCAGCGCTGTCTCCGGTCAATATGTTTCCCCAGTTTCCTTGGCAATCGATCAACAAATCTTTCTGGCCCAACTGCACCAAAGCATCTCCGATCGAAGCATCGCCATGAGGATGAAATTGCATGGTATGTCCCACGATATTGGCGACTTTATTATAGCGTCCGTCATCTAACCGCTTCATCGAATGAAGAATGCGCCTTTGTACCGGTTTCAGCCCATCTTCCAAGTGAGGGACAGCCCGCTCAAGGATTACGTACGAAGCATAATCCAAGAACCAACTTTGGTACATTCCCGTCAATTGATATTTAAAATCGGACTTATCGTTTTCCGGTACTTTATAAGACGAATGGCTATTTTCTTCTGCCACATCGTTATCATCCGATGCAGCAAATTGATCATCCGTCGGAATCAACTCTTTATCTTCTTCATTCATGAACCCAAAATATCTGTATTAATTGTATCGACCCATCTCGCCTATTCTTCTGAAATTCCAAAATGCAAGGTTTTAACATTTTTATCAGCTTAATAACGACATGCTCATGCAAAAATACAAATTAAATCGAAAAAAATCATTTACTTTGCGCTTTATTAGCCTCAGAATCGTAACGATAAACAACCTTTTTGAGGTAAATCGATAAAAGAGATATAAAAAACACAACAAAAATATGGCACAACAAGAAGACGTTTTCAAAAAATTAGTATCGCATTGTAAAGAATACGGTTTTGTATTCCCATCCAGTGAAATTTATGACGGACTTGCCGCAGTTTACGATTACGGCCAAATGGGTGTAGAACTGAAAAACAACATAAAAAAATATTGGTGGGACAGCATGGTGCTGCTTCACGAAAATATCGTCGGCATCGATTCGGCAATTTTCATGCACCCGACAATTTGGAAAGCTTCGGGACACGTAGATGCTTTTAACGATCCGCTTATCGATAACAAAGACTCTAAAAAGCGTTATCGTGCAGACGTCCTCATTGAAGACTTATTGGCGAAAATGGATGAAAAGATCGAAAAAGAGGTCGAAAAAGCGGCAAAACGCTTCGGAGACTCTTTTGACGAAGCTCTATTCAGACAGACAAACCCTCGCGTACAAGAACACGTAACCAAACGGGAAGAGTTGCACAATCGTTTTGCAAAAGCGATGAACGACAACAATCTTGAAGAATTGCGACAGATCATTCTCGATTATGAAATCGTCTGCCCGATTAGCGGAACAAAAAACTGGACAGATGTCCGCCAATTCAACCTGATGTTCTCTACCGAAATGGGATCTACCTCAGAGGGAGCCATGAAAATATATTTACGGCCTGAGACCGCTCAGGGAATATTCGTAAACTACCTGAATGTACAAAAGACCGGCCGCATGCGCATTCCTTTCGGAATTGCCCAAATCGGGAAAGCTTTCCGTAACGAAATCGTTGCCCGGCAATTCATATTCCGCATGCGCGAATTCGAACAAATGGAAATGCAATTTTTCGTACGTCCGGGACAAGAGCTCGAATGGTTCAACAAATGGAAAGAGATACGGCTCAAATGGCACAAGGCTCTGGGATTGGGCGATCATAAATATCGGTTCCATGACCATGAGAAATTGGCTCATTATGCAAATGCCGCAACAGATATCGAATTCGAAATGCCTTTCGGATTTAAAGAAGTCGAAGGTATTCATTCCCGTACCAATTTTGACTTGGGAAATCACGAAAAATATTCAGGAAAGAAACTTCAATATTTCGATCCTGAACTAAACGAATCATACACTCCCTATGTTATTGAGACCTCAATTGGTGTCGACCGTATGTTTCTCAGCGTCATGGCAGCCGCTTATTGCGAAGAACAACTCGACAACGGAGAATCTCGTGTCGTTTTAAAATTGCCGGCTCCGTTAGCTCCAGTAAAACTGGCGGTTCTACCTTTAGTTAAAAAAGACGGACTGCCCGAAAAAGCAAGAGAAATCATCGACGCTTTAAAATTCGACTTCAAATGCCAATACGATGAGAAAGACTCCATCGGGAAAAGATATCGTCGCCAAGATGCGATCGGAACACCATTCTGCGTTACCGTAGACCACGAATCGCTACAAGACAATATGGTTACGATTCGCCACCGCGACACAATGGAACAGCAACGTGTGCCCATCGACCAATTGGCTCAAATTATCGGAGAACAAGTTAGTTTGAAGTCTTTGTTAAAAAAAATCGTTGAAAAATAACATAACGAATATATGAAAAAATCTCTTATCATCCTCATAAGTATCATTGTCGTAGTGGTTCTTATTGCTTGGTACGGAATCTCGATAAACAACAAAATGGTAAAAGCCGATGAAGCCGTCATGGCCCAATGGGCAAAAGTCGAAAACCAGTATCAACGCCGAGCCGACTTGATCCCGAATCTGGTAAATACGGTCAAGGGATATGCAAGCCACGAAAAAGAGACCCTCGATGCCGTGGTAAATGCTCGGGCAAAAGCTACACAAGTAACGATCGACCCGGACAATTTGAATGAGGCCTCCTTAAAAGAATATCAGGCTGCCCAAGGAGAACTGAGCCAAGCATTAGGCCGCTTGTTGATGGTAACGGAAAATTATCCCGACTTGAAAGCAAACCAGAATTTTTTGGAATTACAAGCCCAACTCGAAGGGACGGAAAACCGTATTTCGACCGAACGGACAAGATATACCGATATGGTACGGGACTACAATACGATGATACGCCGTTTCCCCGCAAGTATCATTGCAGGGATAGGTGGATTCGACAAAAAGCCCCAATTCACTGCCGAAGCAGGAGCAGAAAAAGCGCCTGAGGTAAATTTTAATTAATCAATAAAAAAGGGAAGAGTGATGAAAAAATTTCCGGGAGTTATAGCCCTATTGATTGTCGTTTTTATCATGTCCTGTAAAAGCGACGAAGAAGATACTTGGGCTCAATATCAGAAATGGAGAAATGAAAATGCCGCTTTTTTTAATCAAAAAAGAGCGGAAAAGGATGCGAATGGATTTCCCGTTTACACAGAAATTTATCCGGTATGGGATCCGGGAAGTTTTATTTTAATGAAAACATACAAAGAAGGGAACGGAGAAAAGCCGGCTCCACTGAATAACAGCACCATAAAATTTATGTATAAAGGTATGTTATATAATGGAACGCCTTTTGATTCTACCTATCTTTATACAGACAGTGCAACAACAGGACGGGTAGACCAATTTATTCAAGGAATGCAAATAGCCCTGACGAGTATGCAACCGGGAGATAGCTGCCAGATAATCATACCTCAGAATTTGGGGTATGGAGCAGATATGACCTCCTCAACGATACTTCCTTATTCAACCTTGATATTCGATCTCAAACTGATCGATGTATTGGGGTATGAACATCAGGTTCCTTAAATGTATAGCCCAAAGGAACACTCTGATTCCTTTGGGCTATACAAAATAAAACACTGTTTTAAGTCTGAACGATGTACCAGCCCTATGCCTAAATATGGCAACCCTCCTGTCTGTTACCGAAACGAAAATCACATTTTCCTAATCTTTCATTCACAAAAACGTTTAACCGTTCTATTTAATAAATTTCCACGGAATAGATTTTCGATCAACATAACGTCCTTCAGATAATACCTTCTGGTCCCCACCGAAAATATGATAATCAAGATCGCCATGATGATAATTATTTATACCGAGAACATTGGCGTTTGTCAAAGCGGTATATATAATCATCCCGTTTTCAAAATTTTGCGGATTTGGCAAACACGTAATGAATCTTAAATTCGGATCACGATACTCTTTATCAGCAAAAAGGGTATTATCTTTAATCTGGAAAGGAAAAGTTTCTTTATATTTCGATAAAAATAAATTGCTTTCTATCGTCCCATAGCACACGATTCCATATTCCGACAAAGATTTATTCAAAGCTATACTATCAGGAATTAAAAAAGATTCTTTAGAAGGAAAATGCTGCTTAAAAAAAGCGACGACCTGCGAAACATATTCCTTTATCTTATGATTAGATTCTTGATTACAATCTGCCGTAGGATAAACGAAAACAATCTTATCAACAGAAAAAACCTGATCTATGCACCCATCAAAAGGAATATGAACAGGCTCCAATCGAGATACGTCGGACAACATGTCTGGAAAATATTCGGCAAATGTCACACCATCAGCATCTCTAAACTTTTCAAAATTCTTCAAACTTTCAACAATCGGCTCGATATATACGAATTTTCTGTTTTTTTCATATTGTATCCAATTACTTTCAGCCTGTCCACCAAACAATACCCCCATCATTCTTGCAGCAATAGCTCTCACAAAATGTTCGTTCAATACGGTATCCCAACTAATATATGCCTCGGACGACATATAGCCCATTATCGGGTCGAGAAGCCTGTCTTCTGACATAACCCTATCATAAAAGCATTCTATTAAAGGGGTAACAAATGAGTGATTAAACTCATGTAAAACAATATTGGTAAAGATTTGCTCTCCATACGTTTGCATAATTGGGCTAATACTAATAAAAGCATAAACATCAAGCTTACCGTTGCTCGATTTCAATCTTCCTCCATAATTATGATTTCCGAAAAGAGGACAGACCACGAGGTTATAACTATTGCAACTATCTTTATAATACTCTTCTATTGTTTTGATCAGATCCTTACCTTGAAGCAAGGCTTCAGTCGATGCAAGAATACCCTCATAAAACTCTTTCTTAGATGCCCAGAATTGGGCAAAACCGGATTTTTCAGAAAAATCATCAATCGCAATCCTATATAACTCAAGATTAGCTTCTCCTCCAGCTCGTCTTTTCAAATACTCAGAATAAGACTCAACTTTTTCCAATAAAGGAGGTTGCGACAAATGCAACATAAATTGGTAAGGAGCATCATAGGCAAAAGCATACTCTTTCAAAAGCATTTTTGTCATCTCAACAGCTTTCGAATCTTTCATCGATTCAAAATAAACTCTTACATCCTTGCTATAAGGAGAATCTTTATTTATAAGCGGATAATCGGCCAATGTCTGTATCACCCCCAACAATTCTACACTTGGGTCGACAGATATATTCAATTTGCCCATCCGCAAACTTATTGGCTCTAACGTTTGAGCCGACAAAGAAAGATTAAAAGTCAAAAGGATAAAAAACGATATTATCTTCTTCATGCCATAACCTATATTTTATTTAAATATCACTTTTTTTTGTAATTTCGATACAAAAAAAATAGAGCAGCTCTTCTCAGAACCGCTCTATTACACCTTTTTTGTTCTTTTCGCTAATTATTATTCAGCAACAA